>CAUJGI010000323.1 GCA_963169155.1 Chloroflexota bacterium | reverse complement strand
GGAATCACGCTCTGTACGCCAAAGCTGATGCGGTTGATGCCGGTTTGGGCAACGGCCGTCAAATAGCCCAAATCCACCGTGCCCGGATTCGCCTCCATCGTCACTTCTGCATCTTCGGCCAGCTGGAAATGGGTCCGCACCCCGTCCAAAATGCGCCCCAACGATGCAGGCGACATCAGCGAGGGTGTACCGCCGCCAAAAAAGATGGTGTGCACCGGCCGCCGCACGCCACCGGCCACTTGAGCCATTTCGGTTACCAGGGCGTCGGCATACGTCTCCCGCAAATCGAGCAGGCTGGTGTATGTGTTGAAGTCACAGTACGCGCAGCGGTGCTGGCAGAAGGGGATGTGGAGGTAGAGGCTGAGGCTTGTTTCAGTCATAAATGTAATTGGTAATTGGGTAATTGAGTAATTGGGTAACTAAATTACCGAATTACTCAATTGCCCAATTACTTTCTATTTGAACAGTCGGTTAAAAACGGTGTTTACGCTCGACAAACGGCCGTCTGCGCCGCTTGTCGAAGCAGTCAGCATACCGTATCATAGCTTGAATGACAACCGAAGAAAACGGCCGTAACCAAGGTAAGATTTACGCTGGTGAAGTTTTTTTTAGCCGCGAATTTCACGAATTAGCGCGAAACAGCGGTGAAATTCGTGAAAGTCAAAGGTTTTTCGGAATTTGATAGGACGCGGATTAACGCAGATGAACGCAGATAAAACAGGTTAAAATCCGCGTTTTTCCGCGCTCGTCCGCGTCCCATAATTTTGACTAACTCTTGACAATTACAGAAACAGCGGTGAAATTCGCAGCTAATTACTTTGTCAATGCGTAACCCCAGCAAGGATTCATATGAACACGCAGCGCCCCAAACTCAATGCCGAACGGATGGCTCGTCTGGTGGAAATCAGCCGGGTCCTCAACGCCACCACCAACCTCGACCATCTCCTCTCTCGCATCATCAGCGAAGCCGCCGACCTGACCAACGCCGAAGCCGCCTCGATTTTGCTGCTGGACCCCAAAACGCAGCAGCTGCACTTCAAAGCTTCTTCCAACGAAGTCCCGCCGGAATTGGCCAACATGGCCGTTTCGCTGGATAGTTCGATTGCCGGGGCTATCCTCACTGAAAACAAGCCGATGTACATCCAGGATGTCTCCAAAGACTCACGCTGGAACCAGAATGTGGACAACACCATCGCCTTCCGCACCCGCTCCATCTTGGGCGTGCCCATGCACAACGTGGCTCAACAGCCAGTGGGCGTGCTGGAGGCGCTCAACAAAAAAGGGGGCGGCGACTTTTCTGTGCAGGATTTTGAAACCCTGTCGATTTTGGCCGACATTGCCGGGGTGGCGGTTGAGCAGGCGCGGCTCTTCAACGAGCTGCAGCAGGCCAACGCAGAGCTAAACGAGCTGGATCAGCTCAAGACCGACTTTATCGCCATCGCCTCACACGAGCTGCGCACGCCGCTGTCGGTGATTTTGGGCTATGTTTCCTTTTTACGCGACGAGGCCGGGCCGGAGATGACGGCGCAGTTCGACAATGTGCTGCAAGCGGCCGTTCATCTGCGCGCCCTCATTCAAGATATGCTCAACCTGCGCTACGTCGATGCGGGCACAGCGGCGCTGGCGCGCAAAAAGGTCGATTTGGTATCGTTGGTGCAGGAGATGAACCTGGAGCGGGATGAAACGGCCGTTGCCAAAAACCAAACCGTCCATGTCACCCTGCCCGACCAGGAGCTGCTCGTCCTGGTGGATCAGGACATGATGGAAGTGATCATCGGCAACCTACTCAACAACGCCGTCAAATTTTCGCCGAAAGGCGGCCGTATTGAGATCAAAGTGCAGCGCCAGGGGCGCGAAGCATGGTTCCGCATCAAAGACAACGGCGTCGGCATCCCGGAAGACCAGCTGGAGCGCATTTTTAAGCGGTTCTACCAGGTAGAATCGCCGCTGCGCCGCCAGCATGAAGGCATGGGGCTGGGCCTTTCCATCGCCAAAGAGCTGGTTGAGCTGCACGGTGGCCGCGTGTGGGCCGAAATCAGTAACCGCCAGGGCAGCGAATTTATCATCGCCCTGCGCCTGGAGCTGCCGCCAACCGGCCTGCTATGACGCCATTCTTTTCCAGGCCACCATTTGGTTGCCAGCCGACAAACTCAGTAAATTTGCCTTTTTCAGCCAGGCGGCCTTGCCCGAAGCGATGACAAAATCATTAAAAGCGCGTGTTTTAGCCACAAGGCAGCAGTATGATTGTGGTCAAACCGTTTATTTGGAAGATCAGATGTTTGTATGATCACGATCTTTGCGAATTTCGGCCGTATCCGAGTGAGTGTCATACCCGCTTTCGTGGGTATCCATTTTGTACGCCAGAGTGGATTCCCGCCTTCGCGGGAATGACAACCTAAAAGAGCAAAGTTAGTGATAGTGGTGGTGGGAAAAATGAAAGAAGCGTTGCTTCATTCCAGGCGGCAAAATGTAATACTGACCACGTTGGTCATAGTAGCGATTTTTCTCTTCTATTTTGTCGGCGCAAGTCTAGCGAATGATAGCGATAACGTCGGGATGGTAATTTTCCCACCAATCATTCTTTTCATTTATGGACCACTGGTAAGTCTCATCTATGCGACAATTCAAACCAGTAAAAGTAGATTTTTCCCAGAAGATTCGGGTAATTGGTTCTATCGGGTATCCAAGAGGACACCTATTATTTTTCGGGCCATAGGCTTGTTAGGTATAGCCCTCACCATCTATTTCATTTTTTCAGAAGGTATTTGGATTCTGCTCTTATTTTTTTGGCCGCTTTTTTACTTGTTTTAAAAGTTACTTCAAAGATTCATGAAACGATCTGCGCGAGTTTATCTATTTTGCTTGTTCTGTTTTGCCCTAAGCATTGGGCAAGCTGCGTTTGTTCGTGCCCAGAGCAGTGAAGTGGTGGTACTGGAATTTGATGGGCCGGTGATGCCCATCATGCACACCTATTTTGAGCGTGGGCTGGCCGAAGCGGTGCGCAC
>CAUJGI010000322.1 GCA_963169155.1 Chloroflexota bacterium | reverse complement strand
CGGCCGTCACCGCCCGGTGAGCGTTTCCAGCCGTTGGGGTTGGGGGGACACAGCCAGGCGATCCAGGATTTGCTGAGCGATCATAAGGTGGCAAGAGGGGAACGGCCGTTGTGGCCAGTGGTTGCCGTTGAAGACCAGCCTGCCTGGATTGTGGGGCTGCACCTGGATGAGCGCATCCGTGTGCAGGCCGAGACCCACCAGATTGTGCAGCTTACTTGCGCCCGTTCAGATGATTCAGGCTGATGATGGGTGATGGGCGTGAAATGTAAAACGTGAAACGTGAGAAATTTCTTCTTCACGTTTTACGTTTCTTCTTCTATTGTAGAGACCGGAAATGGTTTGTTTAGACGGCCGTTTCTACCTCGCGCGGCTTCCAATCCGATGTTTCTTCTTTGGCCCGGATGAGTAAAACGGGCACTTCTGCCTGGCGCAGCACTTTGTCGGCGACGCTGCCGAAGACCCAGCGGCTGAGACCACCCCGGCCATGCGTGCTCATGACGATGGTGTCCACTTCCCGGTTGGCGGCCACGTCCAGCAGCGCATCGGCGATGTTTTCCCCCTCGGTGACGACGGCCTGGACGCTGTAACCTTGCTGGCGCAGCGAGCCTTGATGGCTGCGCAAATAGGTCTGGGCGTCCTGTTCTGATTGGTGACGCATTTCGGTGAGCAGTTGGGCATAGACGCTGCCGTTGGCGGCGGTCATGATGAGGTGCGGGGGCTGAATGACCCAGACAAGGGTGATTTTGCTGTTGAATTTACTGGCCAGCTCCATGGCGGCGGGTAGCGCCGCTTCGGCCAGTGGTGAACCGTCTAAGGGGACAAGCAAATGATCAAACATAGGAGCCTCCAACTTGGATTTGTTTCCGGCAGGGTGCCAGTTTCTCTGTAATCCTGAAAGCATTATGCCAGAGGCAAACGGCCGTCTACCAGTGACAATCCCCTAAAATTGCGGCGATAAAAGTCATTCGGATGCAGAAATTGGCGTTTACGGTACCTGAGAGTTGGGTAAACGGAGGTTGGGCATGCTTGGCTGACAGTTGGCAATCGTTATACTAAGCCACGCTGTAAGATTAGGAAGGATGCTCGTTTTTTTATGGGTAAATGGAAGCAACTCCTCATAGGCATTGCCGTTTTGCTGGTGCTGGTTGTGCTGGCTGGGCCACCGCTGCTGCGGGCTATTCCGCCGCGGTATGCGGCCCGCTGGCTGCCGGAGCCGCTGCTGACAATTGCTTCCCCACAGCAAGAAGTACCGATTTTGCCCACGGTGGCTTTACCCCTGGATGCGGGCAGTCTGTTGGGTGAACCAACACCTCTAGCCGCGCCGGAGGTGGTTGTGGTGCTACCCACCGAGACAACTGCCCCGGTTGATGCCAATTCAACGCCAGCGCCCACGGCCGTTCCGCCCACTGCCAACCCCTCCCCAGAACCCACGGCAACGGCCGTGCCTATTCCCGTCGCGGCCCGGTTGGAAGGGATTCAGCACATTTTTCAGGATTGGAACAACTGTGGGCCGGCCACAATGGCTATGACCTTGAGCTACTTTGATCTGTTTGTGACCCAAAGCGATACGGCCACCGTCATGAAGCCAAATCCGGAAGACCGTAATGTGGGTCCGGCAGAGATGGCGGCGTTTGTCAATGAGCAGACGCCGTACCAGGCCATTAACCGGGTGAACGGCCGTCTGGATACGCTCAAGCAGTTTGTGGCCAACGGCATTCCGGTGATTGTGGAAATTGGTATCGACCCGCCGGGCGAATACCGCTGGCTGGGTTGGTATGGCCATTACCTGCTGGTAGTGGCGTATGATGATGCCAACCAGCAATTTTTTGTTTACGATTCCTGGTTTGGCACCAGCGATGTGCCGGGTGCCAATGCTGATCGAGAGGGCCGTAACCTCAGTTATGCTGAAGTGGAAGCGTATTGGCCTCAGTTTAACCGCAACTATATAGCTGTCTTCCGGCCAGAACAGGCGGAACTGGCCGCCCAGATTGTAGGGGGAGACATGGACGACGCCACGATGTGGGACCGCTCGCTGGTGCAGGCGCAGGCAGATGCCGCGGCCGACCCGGAAAACGCTTTTTTCTGGTTTAACCTGGGCACCAGCCTCAATGCCCACGGCGAGTACGAGCGAGCCAGCACGGCGTTTGACCAGGCGCGGGCGATTGGCCTGCCCTGGCGTATGTTGTGGTACCAGTTTGGTCCGTATGAGGCGTATTATGAAGTGGGCCGCTATGACGATGTGATCTTGCTGGCCGATGTGACGTTGCAGGATCGGCCGTATTTTGAAGAATCATTTTATTACAAAGGTTTAGCGCTAGAGGCAACTGGCCAAACGGCCGCTGCCGAAGACAATCTGGAAAGGGCCGCCACGTTTAATCCCAATTTCGACCCTGCTGTTGTGGCTTTGGCCGAGTTGAACGGGGACCAGTAATCCGTGGTCGGTAATCGGTAATCCGTGGTCGGTAACAGCACCGATTACCGATTACCGAATACCGATTACCGTTCACCGGAGAGGCGGGAGAGTGTATGAAAAAAAGAACAAAAAATTTCATTTTGATTGTGGCTGGAATTCAGGTGGTGCTCATCATTGGGCTGCTGGTACTGCCGGGCGTGGTTGGGGCGATTCCGGGCCGCTACCGGGTGGCGCTGCAAGAACGAAGCCCATTTTTGAGCAACATTGTTGAAGGGGTCATCGACCAGGTG
>CAUJGI010000321.1 GCA_963169155.1 Chloroflexota bacterium | reverse complement strand
TGTCATCCAGGCAGCCCAAGAACTCATGGCCAAAGCCGAACCGGCCAAAACCGATGAGGGACAGTTCAACGTCCAAATCGCAGGTGATGTATACGGTTTAGGTCAAAGCAATGATGGGGAAATTAAGCAAACCTTTAACTTTGGCAAAAAGAAGTTGCTTTCATGAAGGTGACAGGCCCTTTGGGAAGTGCCTGTCACTTTTTCCACTTATTTAATCCGCCAGAGTAGACAAATCCCCTTCGTCCTGGCCCAGAACGCGGGCTTTGAGGATGCGGCGCATGATCTTGCCAGAGCGGGTCTTGGGCAGGCTCTCGACAAACTCAACCGTGGCCGGTTTGGCAATCGGTCCCATCTCGTGCCCCACATGGTCGCGCAGGGCCATCGCCAGCTTCTCGCTGGGTTCATACCCCTGCCGCAAAATGCAAAACGCCTTGATAATGTTGCCCTTCACCTCGTTGGGGTCCGGCACGCCAATGCAGGCGGCTTCAGCCACGGCCGCATGGCTCACCAGGGCGCTCTCAATTTCGGCCGTGCCCAGCCGATAGCCAGCCACTTTGATCACGTCGTCAATACGGCCGATTACCCAAATGTACCCATCCTCATCCTTCTTGGCGCTGTCGCCCGGCAGGTACCAGCCCTGGTCGGCAAACCGGCTCCAATACTGCGTCACATACCGATCTGGGTCCTGGAAGATGGTGCGCAGCATGCCCGGCCAGGGTGCCTGCACCACCAGGTAGCCTTCTTCATTGACGGCCACCGGATCGCCTTCTTCATCCACCACGTCAATTTGCACGCCGGGGAAGGCGCGGCTGGCCGAGCCAGGCTTCAGCGGCACGCTGGGCAGCGGGGTGATCATAAAGCCGCCCGTTTCCGTCTGCCACCAGGTGTCCATGATGGGGCAGCGATCCTTGCCGATGACCCGGTGATACCATTTCCACGCCTCCGGGTTGATCGGCTCGCCCACGGAGCCAAGCAGGCGCAGGCTGGAAAGATCGTGCTTGTCAGGCCAGCTTTCGCCAAAGCGCATCAGGCCGCGAATGGCGGTGGGGGCGGTGTACAAAATGGTGATGTGGTACTTGGCCACCAGCGACCACCAGCGATCCGGGTACGGGTGCGTCGGCGCGCCTTCGTACATGAAGCTGGTGGCCCCCAAAATCAGCGGGGCGTAAACGATGTAGCTGTGGCCGGTAATCCAGCCGGGATCAGCCGCGCACCACCAGACGTCCTCGGGGCGAATGTCGAACACCCATTTGAGCGTGGTGGAGGTCCACACCATGTAGCCGCCATGCGTGTGCAAAATCGCTTTAGGCTTGCCGGTGGTGCCAGAGGTGTACAAGATAAAGAGCGGGTCTTCGGCGTCCATCACTTCGGTTTTGGCGGTGGCGTCGGCCACGGGCAGGCTCATCAGATCGTGGTACCAGTAATCACGGCCGTGCACCATTTCCACATCGTGCCCGGTGCGCTTGACGCAAATGACGGATTGAATGGTTCCGGCACGATCCACGGCTTCGTTGGCAATCTTCTTCAGCTCGATGATGTCGCCGCGCAGCCAGGCGCCGTCGCAGGTGATGAGCAGCTTGGAGCGGCTGTCTTCGATGCGGCCGAGCAGCGCCTCGGTGGAAAAACCGCCATAGACCACGGAATGCATCGCGCCAATTTTGGCGCAGGCCAGCATGGCGATCATCAGTTCCGGGATGCGGCCCATGTAGATGGTGACGCGGTCGCCCTTGCCAATGCCCATAGAGCGCAGGACGCTGGCAAATTTGCACACTTCGTGGTTGAGCTGCTGGTAGGTGTAAACGCGGCTGTCGCCCTTTTCGCCTTCAAAAATAAGCGCCGCCTTGTTGCGGGTAGCGGTGCGCATGTGCCGGTCCAGGGCGTTGTGAATGATGTTGACTTTGGCATTCACAAACCATTTGTAGAATGGCGCGTTGCTGTCGTCCAGGACCGTTTCCCACGGCTTGTACCATTCGTAGTTTTCGGCGGCGACTTTGCCCCAAAATCCGGCTAAATCGGCCGTTGCCGCCTTATGGACTTCTTCGTAGTTTTTGATGTAAGTTCGTTCGACAACTTCAGGTGCGGGGAAATAAACATCACCTGTCATTCCATTGTTCTCTGCCACTGAAACCTCCTTCCAGGAATGGATCCTCACCATGAGCATTTTCTAACGGCGTCACCTCTGGGAAAATGTCAGATCATGCCTTTGGCGAGTTTATGTAGGTTGTTATTGTTCACCTGGCTTAAGCTGGCTTGCTGCGAAGGTTAAGCGGATTTGGGGCACAGCAAGTTACCGACCAAAGTAGGGTGTCCTTCGGGCACAAGTATAAGAGGAAAAACAAGAATCGTAAACTCTTAATTGGCGGCAGGTACTGAGTACAGCTTTGCAGAAGTAAGTACCGAGTTAAGTGCTGTGCGCTGTACTTTAAGCAGTTTGGCGCAGCGCCGACAGAATTCGGAACAAATTTATGCCAAACTGCACCAAGCTGTTAGCTGGAATGTCTCATTTGATGGTGGGGTGTAATTTGTTACCATCTTTGTGTCTGCCCACTGCTTTTGGCGACGCTTGTGCTTATCAGTGGCGTACCTGACACAAACTGATGAATTGATTGTAATGTACCCAATTTCGTTCACCCATTTTTCTGTTATCCTGCCGCTCGTGTTTATTGGCCTTTCGATGGCCGCTGTTGCTGCTTTTATCTGGTCACGGCGGCACACAGCACGCTGGACGATTGAAATTACGCTGTTGTTAGTGGCCTTGTTTATCTGGACCTTTGGTTACGCCGCCGAGCTTGTCTTACCAGCGCTGTCGACGAAGCTGCTGTTGGCCAAGGTGCAGTATGTGGGGATTACGGCCGTTCCCTTCTTCTGGCTCACCTTTGCCCTGCAATTTGCCGGTTATCAGCGCCTGATTACCCGCCAGCGCCTTTACTGGCTGGCCGTGATTCCGGTGCTGACCCTGCTGCTGGCCTTTACCAACGAGTGGCATGGGCTGGTCTGGTCCAGCGTGACGCTCGACAGCTCCAGCGTCATCGACATCCTTCAGCTGGGGCACGGACTCTGGTTCTGGGTGTATAACGTCTTTGCCCAGCTGTGCATGGTAATTGGCTCCATCGTTTTAATTTTGTACCTGAACAACATTCACCGCTACCACCACTGGCGGGTGCGGCTGCTGGCCTTCTTGCCGCTCATGCCGCTGCTGGGCAATCTGGCGTATCTGTTCGATTGGGTGCCGATTCCCGGCCTGGACCTGACGCCTTACGCGTTTTCCGTAAGCGGCTTTTTTCTGGCGTGGGGCATTTACCGGCTGGAATTGTTTGACATCAACCCGGTTGCCCGGCAAACGGCCGTTAGCAGCATTAAAGATGGGCTGGTTGTGCTGGACAATCAGCAGCGCATCATCGACATCAACCCGGCCGCCTGCCGCATTTTGGACCGGGAAGCCGAGGCCGTCATCGGCAAACATCTCATCGCCGTCATTCGCAAAGAACCAGACCTGGTGGCCTGCTACCAGCGGGTGATTAATGCGACAAGCGCCTCGGTTTTCGATTTGACGTTTAACGGCCGTTCCTACGATGTCGACCTCTCCAAAGTAAAAGATGATTTTGGCGTCACCCGCGCCTGGATCGTTTCCTTCCGCGACATTTCTGAGCGCAAGGAGACGGAAAAAGAGCTGGCCCAGCAAAAATCGCTATTTGAAGGCATTGCCAAAATTGCCAAAGCATTGGCCGAAGGGCACAATCCACGCGTCCGCTTCCAAAACGCCCTCAACACGACGGCCGTATTGGCCCAGGCGGAAAACGGCAGCCTGTTTATTCTCAATGAGCACAAGGAGCTGACCAACGCCTACTTCACCAGCGAGGTAATGCCCAGCGCCGAGCTAAAGCGCTTTTTGCAGCAAATCAGTACCCAAGGGATGCTGGGCTGGATGGTCGAAAACCAAAAACTGGTCATCATTCCCGACACCCGCGAAGATCCACGCTGGGTGCGCACGCCGGAATGGTTGCTGAACCCGCTTTCGGTATTGGCCATTCCCATCGTCCATAAAGAGCACCTCATTGGCATCCTCACGTTAGAACATTCCCAGGCAAACTTCTTCCAACCAGAAGCCGCCGACATCCTCAGCGCCGCCACCAGCCAGATCGCCCTGGGTTTGGAAAATGTGCGGATGTATGAACTGGAAATGCAGCACGCCGCCCAACAGAAAACGCTGTACGAAGTGCTGCGTCAGATCAACCTGCACCTGGATTCGCAAACCTTTATCCAGAACACGGTGAACGTGATCCAACGCCACATTGCCTGGAAAGCGGTTCACATTTTTGTGCCGGATGAAAGCCAGACGGCGTTTAGCATTGCGGCCTCTACCTTCAAAAACGGCAAACTGCTGGCAACGATAGCCCAGTCCAAACAGACCCAGGAAATTGTCAGCCAGGCGTTCCATTCCAGTGAAACGCAGAACATCGCAAATATGCGCCTGGCCCGTGGGGAAACCGTCTTGCCGCTAAGCAGCATGATTGCCGTGCCCATGGTTTACAAAAAGGAGAAGCTGGGGATATTGGTGGCGCAAGATGGGAAAACGGCCGTCTTCAACACCGAAGAAACCTGGCTGGCCGAATCGTTGGCCGAAGCCATTGCCCTGGCCTGGAGCAACGCCCGGCTGCACAACCAGACCAAGCTGCAGCTCCGCGAACAAACCGCCATCCGCCAGGCCGTGGCCGCCATCACCTCCACGCTGGACCTGCCCACCCTGCTACACCAGCTGGCCCAGCAAATGGGCGAAGCCATCAACGCCACCAGCGTGCTCATCCATCGGTACGAACCAGATACCAAACGCTCTGAGGTGCTGGCCCGCTTCCACGCGCCGGATGCCACCAAGGAAGAACGCACTCAGTGCGAAAAGTGGCGGCAGCAAATCGACACCAAACACCTGACCGATAAGCTAAAAGGTACCCTCATTTTTAAGGCCGCCGCCAACGGCAAAAATGGCGCGGCGCACCAAAACGAAACCAACCCCATGCTAACGCTGCCCCTGCACGTGGGGCACAAAACCATCGCCTTTGCTGAGCTGTGGAACAGCCGCGACAGCCAGGAATTTACCCAAAAAGAAATCAGCCTGGCCCGCACCATTGCCCAACACGCCGCCATCGCCATCGAAAATGCCAACCTGTTCCAGGCGATCAACGAAGAGCAGGGCCGATTGACCGCCCTGATCCAGTCCAGCCGCGATGGCATTATCCTGGTAGGCACCAACCGGCGCATTTTGATCGTGAACGACACGGCGCTAAAGATGCTCCAGCAGCAGTTTGAAGGCGCACCGGCGTGGATCGGTCGTACGCTATCTGAAATTTTGAGCCATCTGATGGAAAGCTATTCGCAAGTGGTGCGCTCCATGCAGATTATTCCCGCTGGTCAAGACCTGAAAACCGGCGAATTTAAGCTTGGCGAAAAAATCATCCACTGGCAGAACCTGCTGGTGAATGCCGATAACCAGGCCGTTGGCCACCTGCTGCTGCTGCGCGACATCACCGACGAGCGCTTGCTGGAGCGGATGCGCGACGATCTGACCCACACGATGGTCCACGACCTGCGCAACCCGATCGGCGCCACCAAAATCTCGCTGGATCTGTTGGCCATGACGGCCCAGAAGGAACTGTCTGAAAAAAGCATGGGGTTGGTACAGCGGGCAGCAGCGATTACCGACCGCACGTTGGACCTGGTAAACCAGATTCTGGACATCAGCCAGCTGGAAAGCGGTAAGATGCCGCTTACCCAGGAAGCGTTTGACCTGCGTGAACTGGTTGACGAAGTGCTGGAAACGCAGTCGGCCATTGCCACAGAAAAACGGATTGCCCTGGAAATGCGCCTGCCGCGCCAGCTGCCGCAGGCGTGGGCCGACCGCAAGCTGATGGCCCGCGTGCTGCAAAATCTGGTGGGCAATGCCCTGAAGTTTACGCCAGTGGGCGGCAAAGTGACGGTGGGAGTGAGCAACGGCCGTTCCGCCGCCAACGAACCGCTCCAGCTCACCATCACCGACACGGGCGGCGGTATCCCCGACGCCATTCGCCCTCACCTCTTCCAAAAGTTTGCCACCGGCGACCAGAAAGAGCGGGGCAACGGCCTGGGGCTGGCGTTCTGCAAAATGGTGCAAGACAACCACGGTGAAAAGATCGAAATTCTGGACTCCAGCCCGCAAGGCACCACCTTCGGCCTGACGCTGGCCGTTTTCCGACCTAACGGGCTGCTGCAGCGCGCCAGGCTCACCGCGGCTAAGGTGCCGTAACACGCGCCACAAGCCTGGATACGGCCGTTCCTCCCCTACAGGCAAATTGCCCACGCAAAGACACAAAAGCAAAATTTATTCCCGTTGCGTCTTTACATGAGATACAACCACCCTTTTTGTGCTCAGGGTCCGGTTTTGCTTTTCAATTACCCTTTTTTTGGTTAAAGTACGCGCCTGATAACTTTGGTACCAAACTCAAAAAAGGAGCACCTATGCCCCAGACACACCGGCTCGATTGGCAACGGCCGTTCCAACTTCAAGACCTTCCCACCGACGGCAAACAGTTCCATCCCAACCGCGATGAGGCCGAAACCGAATTTAAAGCCCTGCGTAATGAGTTCGTCGCCTTGCAGGAGCGGCTGTATGCTGAAGACAAACAAAAGCTGCTCATCGTCTTCCAGGCGATGGATGGGGGCGGCAAGGACGGCGCTATCCGCAATGTGCTCAAGGGGGTGAATCCCCAGGGCGTGCGGGTGCACTCCTTCAAAGCACCCTCCAAAGAAGAGCTGGCCCACGACTTTTTGTGGCGCATTCACAAAGTGGTGCCCGCGCGGGGCATGATGGGCGTCTTTAACCGCTCCCACTACGAAGATGTTCTGGTGGTGCGCGTACACAACCTGGTACCCGAATCAGTCTGGCGGCCCCGCTATGCGCAAATTAACCAGTTCGAGAAGCTGCTGCACGATAGCGGCACGCGCATCCTAAAGTTCTATCTGCATATTTCCGCCGATGAGCAGAAAGAGCGCTTCCAGGCCCGGCTGGATGACCCGGAAAAGCATTGGAAATTCTCGCAGGAGGATTTAGAAAAGCGCAAATTCTGGCCCGACTACATGGCGGCTTACGAAGAAATGCTGCGGGAATGCACCACCGAATGGGCACCGTGGTACGTCATCCCGGCGAACCAGAAGTGGTACCGCAACCTGGCCATCATGCGCACCATTGTGCACACGCTGCGCGACATGAATCCGCAGTTTCCAGAGGCGGGGGAAAACCTGGATGAGGTTGTCATTGAGTAGGTTTTATACAAAGGGACAAAGGAGAGAGAGACAAAGCAAAAGTTTGCGGCTTGGTTTCTTGGTGCTTTTGTCATTATTTTAGTTCGGCTGCATTGACAGACGGCCGTCTCAATGGCATCATTCTCCAACTTTTTACAACTATTTCTTGAGGGAAAGACATGGCTGACTTATTTACCGCTCAAAACTTTGTGGCATTTTTAACCTTACTGGCGCTGGAAACAGTGCTGGGCATCGACAACGTGATCTTTATCTCGATTTTGTCTGGCAAACTTCCCGCCCACCAGCAAAAACAGGGACGCCAGATGGGCATTGCTTTTGCCGTTATCAGCCGCATCATCTTGCTGCTGGCCATCACCTGGGTGCAGCGGCTGGAAGGTACCCATCTGCTCACCATCGTAGGTAACCACATTTCTGGCAAAGACCTGGTGCTGCTGCTGGGCGGCATGTTTCTGATTGGCAAAAGCACCTACGAGATTCATGAAAAGTTGGACATCGAAGAGCACGGTACGCATTCCCTGAAGGAAGGCAGGTTGACGCTCTCCAGCATGATTGCCCAGGTGCTGCTGATTGATGTGGTGTTCTCGCTGGATTCGGTGATTACGGCCGTTGGCATTTCCAACTCCTTGCCCGTCATGATTACCGCCATTGTTCTGGCGGCCGTCATCATGGTGATCTTCTCTGGCCAGGTGAGCGCCTTCATTGAGCGCCATCCGTCGATGAAGATTTTGGCGCTGTCGTTCCTCATTCTCATTGGCTCGATGCTGGTGATTGAAGGCTGGGCACACGAAGCGGCCGAAGATTTGCACCTGAAGAATTACATCTACTTCGCCATGGCTTTCTCGGTGATTGTGGACTTCTTGCAGCTGCGCTTAAAGAGCAAAGAAAGCCAGCCGGTTAAGCTGCACAACCAGCCCACCCTGCCAGAAGGTGGCGACTAACTAAAGACAAACATTTCCCCGGAAACTTACTGATGGTAAAGCCCTTCTTTTAAACAGTTTCCGGGGAAATCTAACCTCTAGCTGTTGATATCCTGACGGCGGAAAAGCACGGCCGTTCCCCCCAACAATCCCCCCAACCACAACAGCACAATCACCACCGACAGCCACAGCGGTGGAACGGCCGTAAAGCCCGGAAAGCCGCCAAACGTTGACCCCACTCCCTCCACCACCCAACTGCGCACATTGTCCAGGTTGTACGTCGGCAGCGCCACGATGATGTTGACCAGATTCGGCCGTTGCAGCGCCTGGCTCACAATCAGCAGCAGCAAAGAGGAAGCGAATTCTAAAATACCCACCCCCACGCTCAGGAGCAGGCTGGCAATAATGGAGCGGCTGTACATGGCAATCAGCGCTGCGTAAGAAGCCACAATCAGCGTGTTGGCAAACGTCACCAACACCTGCAGCCCAACGCCCCGCAAAAAAGAGGCCACCTCCAGATCGGCTAACGCCGGGCCAAAGGGAATGGCGAAGAGCGCAGCTCGTAACGCGCCGCCCCCCGCCAGCACCAGCGACGTGAGCAGCAGCGCCAGCAAAATAAGTGTCCCCAGTACCAAAAACTTGGCCAACACCAGCGCCACACGCGACTGGCGCGGCACGATGTTTTTCCAGGTGCCCCACTGATATTCGCCCGCAAAAGCAATGGCAATAAACGCAATAAACGGCATGCGCAAAAAGGTGCCCCCGGGAAACCCGTTCATGGCGTTCCATACCGACAACAAATCTTCGGTCCAATCGATCGGCTCGGCAGCCATCATTTCACGCACGGGTTCCAGCAGCAGCGCGGGTAAAATCTGGATCAGCAGCACAATCATGAGCGCGCCAATCGGGTAAATCCAGACGAGGAAGGCAATGGCCTTATGGTGGCCCACCAGCTTACGCCACTCGGCGGCAAACGCGCTACGCATGGGCCGTCTCCGCCGCGCTGGCAACGGCCGTTGCCGCCAGAAACAGCGCCTCCAAACTTTGCTGCTGCACCACCACCTGGAAAATCTGTACCTCAGCGGCCACCAGCTGCTGCACCATTTCCGGCACATCTTCACGAGCGGCCTGCACCTCCAGCCAACGGCCGTTTGCCGTCACCCCCCAACGCGGCAGCAGCAGCCCCATCGCCCGATCCACTGGCGCTACCTCCAGCCGGATGATGGCCTGCGCCGAAAGCAGTTTCGCCACGCTGCCCGTTTGCACCAGACGGCCGTTGTGAATGATGCCCACCTGATCACACACCTGCTCTACCTCGCTCAGCAAATGGCTGGACAAAAAGATTGTCTTGCCCTGCTTCTCAGCCAGGTCGCGAATAAAGTGGCGCACATCCTGAATGCCTGCCGGGTCCAGCCCATTGGTCGGTTCGTCCAAAATCACCAGGTCAGGGTCGTTGAGGAGTGCCGCCGCCAGCCCCAAGCGCTGCTTCATGCCCGTGGAGTACCCCTGCACCTTGCGGTCGGCCCGGTCGGCCATGCCCACCTGCGCCAGCAACGTTTGAATGCGGTTGGCATCGTAGCAGTCGCCCGTGCGCGCCAAAATTTCCAGATTTTTGCGCCCGGTGAGGAAATCGTAAAACGCCGCGCCTTCCACCAGCGCGCCGACCCGCCGCATGAGCGCCGGGTTGTTCTGGACGGAACGGCCGTACAGCAAAATGTTTCCGCTAGACGGCCGTATCAAATCCAACATCATGCGAATGGTACTGCTTTTGCCCGCACCATTCGGCCCCAAAAAGCCAAACACCTGCCCGGTGTTTACCGCCAGGCTCAGCTGGCGCACCGCCTCCACCCGCTTGCGGCCGCGGCCAAACGTTTTGCTCACGTTGTCTAGTTGAATGGCAAAAGATTGTGACATGGCACTCAAAAGTAAGTGGGTAATGAGGTAATTGAGTAATTGGGTAATTTGCCAGCCAACAATTACCGAATTACAGTTCCGTTTCGCCAACCGGTTCCACATCCTCCGGCGCTTCTGGTTCGGGCAGCGGGTCTGGGGCGGGGACGGCCGTATCCACCACGGTAGCCTTATACGGATCAACCGCATGATTACCGCAGTAAGGGCACAAATTCCACTGGAGTTCCAGCAATGAATTACAGTCGGGGCACGCTTTTTTCAGGCGGGTGTGGCAGTGGGGGCACAGCAGCCACTTGTCATCGATCACGCGGGAGCAGCCAGGGCAGTGCGGCCGTTCTTCAATCTCCTGCAGCAGCGCCTCTTCCTCTAGCGCCCGCTCATACGCCTCCGCCAGCGTTTCCGGCGGGCGCAAAATGAAGTAGATGACAATGCCTACCACTGGCAGCGCCGCCACCAGCAGGGCCGCCAGCAGCTGGGCAAACGGGTCCCGCGAACGCGCTCGCATATCGCGAAACGCCCAGATAACCAGGCTGAGCCACAGCGCCGCCAGCAGCGCGCCCATAATTGCCGCGACGATGGTCAGGTAAGAAATGAGGGTGTCTAAGGTTGGCAAGCTCATAGTGGCGCGGATTATAACACAAAGCCATTAATGGCCAGCGTTACAGGTCCAGGCAAAGAAAAAGACGCCCTGGATTCAGAGCGTCTTGATCTGCGCAAAAGTGGGAGAAAGGGCAGGACCTACCACCCATGTGTAATGCGACTGTACATATTGCCGATTTGAGGACCCAGCAGCGAGATGACCACAATGACCACCACCGCCACCAGGACAAGAACAAGTGCATATTCAATCAGCCCCTGCCCCTGCTGTCCCTCTTTTGTTAAAAATAACATGATGTCCTCACAAATAAGATATGCAATGATAGGTAACATTAATAATTGGTACCATCCAATCAAAGAAATCTTACAGAGCCTATGACAACATCCTATTTTGCGAGAACCGTCCGGTGTACAACCACCTTATAAGCGGGCCATAATCAAGGATTTGACGGATTGGAGACGGCCGTTCAAATCATCTTGACCCCGCTCACCCGCCTGCACCATCACCTGGTCTATCAGCTGGATGAGCTCATCAGACACAAACGCCTCATTTTCCTGAAGCAGCAAGGCCCGCTCTTCTGGCGATTCGGAACGCACCAGCTGGTTTAGCAGCTGCACGTGGGGCGGCAGGGTGCGCTCCATCTGGGCATAGATGAGGCTGTGAATTTCATTTAGCGCCTGGAACTGGGCCATGTCGTTTTTCTCATCGGCCTCGTGCATTTTGGCTACCAGCACGGTCATAAACGCTTCGTCGATATGCTCGGCGTTTTCGGCCAGCGCCTGGTTTTTGTCCGCGGCCGCCAGAATCGTGTTCAGCGTCGTCAGCGCCGCCTGCATCATGTTTTTGGACTGCTGCTCCATGCCTTCGTACAGCTTCAATAAATCAGCGCGCAGATCGGTTAAGCGCGTCACGGCCGCTTTGTCCCCCACCTTGTCGGCTTTCTCAATTTCGGCCGTGAGCAGGCTGAAAAATTCATACTGCAAGGCACCCTGCGCGGCCATCACCAGTGCATCAACCACATGCGGCTGCTCCTGGTTGGCCACAATGTGGTTCACCAGCATGGCCGGGGTGAGGCCGCCCTGCTTTTTGGCTTCGCGGCTCAGTTTATGCAAGGCCATTTGCTGCTGTTCCATACGCTGACCAACGGCCGTTTCCGTCATCAGCCGCGCCCGCAAATTGGTCAATTTCACCATCTGCTTGTTGTCTTGCATCTGCGAGGCCATATCCACAAACTGCTGCAGCATGGCAAAAAAGGTCTCGTCAATTTCGCCCGCGCGCTCTTTAAGCAGCACATCCTGCACATCTTTGTCGGCGCGCATCAGCGTTTGCAGCAGCTCAGACTGCCGCTTTTGCCGGGCGATCATTTCGGGGGTGATTCCTTCGGTTTCGAGCACCTTTTCCATGAACGTCTGCCAGTTCATCATAATTTGCGGCTGGAACATGTAGGCGCGCCGCTCTTCGGCCGGCAGGTCTTCCATCACCTGCTTGGTCAGCTGGCCAATCATCTGCTCGCGCTGCATCTGGTTCAGGTGCAGTTCCTGAGGCACGTGGACCATGAACATTTCGTGGTCGGCGTCGTGGAACAGCATGAGGGTCGCCATCTGCCCACCCGCGCCGCACTTGGGGCACACCGCCACATTCAGCTGGCCGTTGAGCAGCATCTGCTTTAGCTGCGGGGTGTGTTTGGAATCAACGACCTGGTGAATTTCGGCCGTATACGGCGTACCACACTGCGGGCACGTGAGTTGTGTGTACATAATTGCTCCTAAATTTTAGTGGCTAGTTCTAGTGGCTAGTTTGTTGGTGGCTCGATTTTATACTACCAGCCACTAACCACTATCTACTTGCTCAATTTCTTGGTAAGGAAAAGGTGAAGGTTGTTCCGGGGCCATCGGGATTTTTGTGGAACCAGATACGGCCGTTATGCGCCTCAATAATTGCTTTACAAAGGAACAAACCCAGGCCAGTGCCTTCGGTTTTGCGACTCAACGCATTGTCCAGCCGCGAAAATTTTTGAAAAATACGGTGCTGCTCGTGATCGGGAATGCCGATGCCACTGTCGCGCACCGCCACCGTCACGTGCTGCGGATGCAGTTCGCCACGAATCAAAATCTCGCCGCCATCGGGCGAATATTTGATGGCGTTGCCAATCAGGTTGTTCATCACCTGCCCCAGCCGCCGCTCGTCGCCCCAAATGGGCGGGAAATCCTGGGGAAACTGCACACTGATTGTATGCTTGTTCGATTGGCTGCCAAATTTACGCGCCGTGTTTTCCACCACGCGGTCCAGCTGTACATCTTCACTCACTTCCAGGTTAAAGGTGCCCGCCTGCAAGCGCGACACTTCCAGCAAGCTGTCAATCAAGTCGGTCAGATTGTCCGCCTCTTCTTCGATGACGGCCAGGGAATCTTGTATGATTTCTGGCGACCAGTGGGCATCCTGCCGCCGCAGCGTACCCGCATACCCCTTGATGATGGAGACGGGTGTCTTCAGCTCGTGGCTCACCACGGAGATAAACGTCTTTTGCAGCGCCTCTTCCTCGCGGTAGCGGGTCAGGTCGCGCACGTTGGCGATGATATCGGTCATACGGCCGTCGGCGTCCATCAACGGCGCGTAAGTAATGCCCAGACTGACCCGCCGGCCATCGGCCGCTTCCAGATGTTCGTCATACGGCCGTTGCAAATCCCCCTCCACGTACAAATGGGCCGCCCCCGGCAGCGGCCAACCGTTGGCCAGCGCCTCGTGCAAATCCATGTTGGTTTTCAGCAAGAGCCACTTAAAAACTGCCTCATGCGGCTGCCCGATGGCCTCTTCCGGCAAACGGCCCACCATGCGGCTCAGCGCCCGGTTAAACACCGTAATCCGCAGCGAACGGTCCAGAATCATCACCCCATCCGCATTTTGCTGGATGATGGCGTCGAGGCGCTGTTTTTCCTTGTTCACCTGGTCGTACAGGCGGGCGTTTTTCACGGCGATAGCCGCCTGCTCGGCAAAGCTGCCCAGCAGCGAAGCCGCCTCGCTGGGCAGGTGGTAGGGCGTGCCAGAAAGAAAGACATAAATCAGCCCAATTGCCTCGCCGCCGCTGATCATCGGCAGGCGCACCATTTGGGTGAAACCCAGGTTCGAGCGGCGGGCGATGGTTTGCAGGCGGCGCGTCAGCTCCGCTTCCGGTTCAGAGGTGTCGACTGGCGGAATATCGCGCAGCAGCGGGGCAAAATGATCCACCATCGCGGCAGGAATGCCGTAAACGGCCGCTACCCGCAAGCTGTCCGTTTCTGGATGATGCAGGGCCACCATACCCGCCTTCCCGGCTACCAGCTCCACGGCGGCGCGCAAAATGAGGCGCAGCACGTCTTGCAGATCCAGTTCAGCCGTGATGGCCCGCGAAATGGCCAACAAATATTCTCTTTGCAGGATGCGAACATCAACTAATCCATATGCCATGTGGTTCTCGTGTGATACGGCCGTCTCGTCTCAGCCAAACGGCCGTTAGCAACTGCCAATCGGCGATTGTAACATAGCTCACCGCAGACAGCCCAAAGTGACCGTCTAAAAATAACGTGCCGTTTTGTTTAAGCAAAGGTCACTTGAAGCGCATCCATCAATTCCGTAACTTTTTATGGATGCGCCAAAAGAAGGGGCTACCTTAACAGGAGGGCATTATAGATGCGTAAACGGGGGCAAAACCGCGCCAAAAAGTGCCAGATTTCGCAACAAAGTGCCCAAATTCGCCCAAAATACGTTATGATGGGCGCGATTTATGGCCATTCGCCTGAAACCCGTTTCCCCGGAAACTTTTTATTCGGAAGGTCCCCCTAAAGCAGTTTCCGGGGACATCGAGAGCGCATTTTGAGGAACTGATGTTATGACCGTAAAAGTAAACGTCCGCCCCGTCACCGAAGATGATTTGCCCGCCGTGCGCGACCTGTTTTACCGCAGCTATGGCGAGGAATACCCCTACAAGGAGTTTTACAACGACGAATGGCTCAAGCGCAGCATCTACCAGGACAGCTATCTCTTTTTACTGGCCGAGCAGGGCAGCAAGGTTGTGGGCACCGCCTCGGTCTATTTTGAGGTGGGCGCTTATGCCGATTTGTGCGGCGAGTTCGGCCGTTTAGCTGTCGATCCAGAGAGCCGCGGCCAGGGCGTCGGCAGCGCGCTGATGGAAGCGCGCCTGGCCTTTGCCAATCGCCGCCTCCACTTTGGCCTGACGGAATGCCGCACCGCCCACCCCTACGCCCAGCAAATCTCGGAAAAGTTTGACCTGCGCCCGATTGGCTTCTTGCCGCAAAAAGTGCTGCTGGATGACCGCGAAAGCCTGGTGATGATGGCCAAACCGTTTGGTCCAGCCCGCGACCTGCGCCTGAACAACCCACGCGTCATCCCCGAGGCGTTTTTGCTGGGACAGCTGGCCTTGCAAAACATGGGCTTCCGCAGCGACCTCATCGCCGTGGATGATGTAGATGGCTATCCCATCGGGGCCGGTTTCCAGGTGGAAGAGCTGACGGAATCGGGCCTGCCCTACCTGCTGCGCATTGAACGCGGCCGTTTATCGCGGCGGCACGTCTTTGGCAATTTGCAGCTGAGCTACGGCCTCTTTCTGCTGGAATCGCGCAACGTGCGCTACCTGGTCGCCCGCGAGGATGCACGCATCGTTGGCGCAATTGGCTTTACCGTGGACCCCATCGGGCACAGCATCAAGGTGCTGGAGCTCATTGATTTGCGCGACGATGTGGCCGGGTTTTTGCTAAAAGAGCTGGACGCCTGGGCCAGGGAGATTTACAAAGCGGAGTACATTGAACTGACTGTTTCGGCCTACTGGCCAGACATTCAGCGCACGCTGAGCAATTTGGGTTTTGTGCCGGTGGCCTACTGCCCCTCGTTTGTATTTCACGAGGTGGAGCGGTTGGACACGCTTAAAATGGCCAAGCTGTACGTGCCGCTCAACATCGACCACGCCCAACTGACACCCGCCAGCCAGGAAATCTTCGAGCTGGTGCGGGCTGGTTTTGAGGAGAAGCGGCTGGGCATTTCGGTAAACGAAGTCACGCGGCACATGGCTATTTTTGACGGCCTGGAAGAAGGTGAATTGAGCAAAATTGCCGGATTGTGTGCCGTCGTGCAAAAGTCTGCCGGGGAAACGGTGCTGCAAGCGGGCAAGACGGGCGACACGTTTTACATGGTTTTGGAAGGAGCGATGGACATCTTATCACCAGACGGGTCGCATCTCGTGGGTTCGGTGCAGGCGGGTGACTTTTTAGGCGAGATTGCCCTGGTGAGCCACCAACCGTACACGGCAACGGCCGTTGCCGCCACAAACGTCACCCTGGTTGCCCTCAAAAACCACGACTTTGAAACCCTCATCAACCGCTACCCCCGCATCGGTCTGCGGGTGATGCGCAACATCGCCATCTCCGTAGGAGAAAAGCTGCGGCTGCTCAACATGAAAAATTAGCGGCTCAGCTGCCGCGATACCTGACGCCAGACAAAAAAACGGCCGTCTCATGGAGACGGCCGTTTTTAATGACGCAGGACTTTTTCTCTTAATCTAAATCAACTGTCGCAGGATCAATCCCCGCTGCCTTCAACGCCTTGTTGTAGGCAGATTTTGCCTTAGAGTTGGAGATACGCGCCGCGCGTACCTCGTCTGGGGACATGCTGTCAGTGATCTCGATCAGGTCTGGCTTGGGAACGCTGCTGAGGGCTGCTACCGGGGCCGCGGCGGGTGCAACGGCTGGGACCGCTTGAGCCTGCTGCGCCGCAGGTGCCGCCACAGCGGCCGTTACCGCAGCGCCACCAGGCAGAACCACCTTGCCATCCACAATTTCCACTTCACTGGGGTCAACCCCCGCTTCCTTCAGCGCTTTGTTAAAAGCCGATTTAACCTTGGAATTGGAAATACGGGCCTTGCGCAGCTCGTCGGGCGACATGTCGTCGGTGATTTCGATCAGCTTGGGCGCCTCGATGTTGACGGTTTGGGCCACAGCGGCCACAGCAGGTTGGGCACCAGCGGCAACGGGGGCAGTGGCTGCCGGGGTACCCGCTGGAACACCAGCGGCCTTGGCCGCCTTGTACGCCGCCGACTTGGCCTTGGAATTGGCAATACGCGCTTTCCGCTTTTCCTCAGGTGCCATGCCGTCGGTAATTTTGGTAAATTCGTAATCCTTACCGGGAACCAGCTTGATTTTGCCGGTTGGCGCAGCCACCCCGCCAGCAGCCGCAGCCACAGGTGCCGCCACGGCGGCCACGGCCCCGGTACGCGCCCCATCCCACCCGTGGTGCATGGCAATGCGAACGGCCGTCATCGCATCTTCATCCAGCGCTGAACCTGCCGTGCGCAGGTTAACCTGCCCTTTGCGCCCGATGCGCATATTAGCGCCACGGGGCAAAGACGCCGCTTTGCGCGCCGCTTCCAAACGAGCCTCTTTCAACATCACGTCGGGATCAGCGTTCACTTTCACGGTATGGCCAAATGTCACCGCCGGGTTATACCCTTTGTCTTTGTTCTCAACGACGTCTTTGGTTTTATCGACGGCAGTCGCAAAAGCGGTGCTGCCCCAGGCAAAAAAGCCGCCGAGCAAAATGGGTAACAGGATGACACCTACAGCAATCAAGAAAATCATGGGGAACCCTCAATTATTGGCAAACTATAATCTGTTTTTGCTGTAAAAACGGGAAACGCCTGGAAATAATCGGTGACGAATCACCCGCTTTTACTCAGGCAATCGACAAAACTGCCTGCCTTTTTACGCATTCTAGTTGACGATTTAAGCCCTGCCAGGCAGTTGATGGTGACGCCGGGCGAGTCAGGGGGCAATTATACAGTTTGTACTGAATTTCTCAAATTCCGTTACCGCGAATTTTTTACAAATCGTTGGCCAACAGCCTGCAAAAAAGTTGACGAGAGGCTGAACATCTGACACAATGTGCTCAATGGGCATAGATAAATTTGGGAAAGTGGTGCGAAGTTTGTTCTGCAGGAGAAACGGCCGTTTACCCCTGTCTGCTACTCCCTCCCTAAACCTTCTGCCACAAACAAAAACAGCCCGAACAATTTTGTTCGAGCTGTCTAACAGGTGCCGAAGGTGGGAGTCGAACCCACACGAGCGTAATGCTCACTACGCCCTGAACGTAGCGCGTCTGCCAATTTCGCCACTTCGGCTCAGTCGTGCGATAGTTTATCAACGATTTAGCAAAAGTCAATAACTTGGCCGGAATTA
>CAUJGI010000320.1 GCA_963169155.1 Chloroflexota bacterium | reverse complement strand
GGGCGACCACCGGGTACCAGGCGACGGTCAGGCCATAAAGATCGGTGCCGGCTTCTGCTTCTTTCTGGCCTTGTGCGCCAAGTTCATCGAGCAGGGTTTGGAAACGGCCGTAAAAATCCGCGTATTGTTCTGGGGTGAGCCGCAGCGAGGTGCGCCACAAAATGCCCCGGGAAGCGTCAAACGGATTTTGCTGCGTGACCGCCATCGTGCGCTGAATTTCAGACCGGGTCATGTCTAACATGGCGCTGACCATCCGGTACATGTTTTCTGTGCTGGCGGATTGGTCCGCCAGGAGCTGATCATCAATCCGGTAGTTGCGGGCAACCACCTGGTACTTCTTTTCTACAATGCCAGACACAATATTGGTTTCAACGACCTGGATGAGGCCGTGTTTTTCCATCAGGTTCACATGGTAGTACAGCTTGGTGGCGGGCAGTTTGAGCA
Source organism: Chloroflexota bacterium (assembly GCA_963169155.1). Taxonomy (GTDB): domain Bacteria; phylum Chloroflexota; class Anaerolineae; order Promineifilales; family Promineifilaceae; genus Leptofilum. The sequence continues at coordinate 12,791 of CAUJGI010000320.1, read as the reverse complement.
GCTTGGCAATCTCTTTTACGGTTTTGGGATGTTTCAGAGATTGTAGGATGTCGAGCCGGGTGCTATGGGCTATCACTTTTAGCAGCTCAATGTCGTCTACCACAAATTCGTGTGTTAATTCGTCGGGGGCGGTCATACCAGTCCTGTTTTACTGAAGCTGAATATTTAAAAAAATTAAAATGATTGAGAACATTTTATTTACTGTTGCTTACCCTGTCAAGTAATTGGCAGCACAATGTTTGCACTTTTGCTTTGCCGAAAACGAAAATTTGAAAAGATAGTGGGCAGATTCTACGCTCACTTATTTTGGAAAACCCTCTGCCACTTGCAAAGGCACCACAAAAATTCGTACTGTGGAAATCTTCTGGGGGGCACGGGATAGGCGGGTTAAATGGTGTAAGTACCTTTGTAAGATAGCCCACCAATAATTTGGGACGATAAAAGCTTACCAGGTGTGAGCCATTGCTGAGCACCAATACCTACCACGATTCAACATTGTATTTGTCATCCACCTGAAGCTGCGACACAAGCACGCTGACAACCCATTTGCCTGGTTGGCCACCTTGTTTTAGGACACAAACGGCCGTATTCGTGGTTGTCTGCCCGTGCCATCGCGCTGGCACACCCATGATTAACGTCACCCAATTGAACAGGCAGGGAGCGCCTGCCCCGTCACAAATCCTGAGTTGGCAGGCGTGTGATCAACAAAAATCATCACAACACAATTGGTTAAAAAACAAACGTTTTGTCAAAAATTCTTGAAAGTGTTCAACTATATTTGAGCCGTCAGGCGTCCGGGTTGGGCCGGTATGTGCTGGAGCAACTGCTGTTTTTCCTGGTCGGCTGGGTGCCAACCATTGTTGGCATTGGTCTGCGCGGCTTTTTGTACCGCCTGATTTTGCGTATGGAGGGCATGGCGGCCATTGAAAACAACGTGCGCCTGCGCTTTGCCAATCACATCACGCTCAAAAATGGCGTTTACCTGGACCAGGGTAGCTATCTACACGCTTGCCCGGCGGTTATTGTGTTTGGCGAGGAGACGATTGAGATGCACGGGGCGGTGCTGCACGTGTACAACTTCCGTGGCCTGCCTCATTCCGGCATTAAAATTGGGCGCGACAGCCTGATTGGTGAATACAGCATTATTCGCGGGCAGGGCGGTGTCACCATTGGCGACCGGGTGTTTACCTCGCCATTTACCCAGATTATTGCCGTGAACCACATTTTTGATGACCCCAAACGGCCGTTTATCCACCAGGGTATCACCGCCGAAGGCATCGTCATTGAAGACGACTGCTGGCTGGGAGCGGGCGCGGTCATTACCGACGGCGTGCGCGTGGGCAAAGGGTCCGTTGTGGCCGCCGGTGCCGTGGTGACCCGCGACGTGCCGCCCCATTCTGTGGTGGCCGGTGTACCGGCCAAAGTGATCAAAACCATCGACGGGCAAAGCCCGGCTCGTGAGGCAGAGGTTTATTTTTAACGGCCGTCTGCCAGCCTACAGACAAAGCTTAAGGTAACCCACCTATAGTGATACTTAAACAAATCTTGAATTGGTAAAAACTTGCAGGTGTGAAAGCGGGGAAAGTGTTGCACCCATAAGGCGTCAACCCCCGTTTTTACCCAGACAATCGGCAAAACAACGAAATTTTGCTGACGACAAAAGCGGTGCGACGAAACTATGACCACACTCTCTGTTGTTATACCGGCCTACAATGAAGAAGATGGAATTGCCGAAATTGCTCATCGTGTCCTGGCTGTGCGGGACTCCCTGCGCGCAGTGGGGGTCGATGATTTGGAACTGCTCGTAGTGGACGATGGCTCCAAAGATAGAACTGTCGAAATTGCCAGCAGTATTGAAGGCGTGACCATGATTAAACATCCCAAAAACAAGGGATACGGCGGCGCGCTCAAAACCGGCTTTAGCCAGGCCAGGGGGGAATTGATCGGCTTTTTGGATGCCGACGGCACGTATCCGCCCGAATATTTTCCCAAGCTGTGCGTGGAAGCGATGAACGGTTCGGAAATTGTGGTGGGGTCGCGTATGGCGGGCGCCGACAGCCAGATGCCCATGACGCGCCGGGTGGGCAACTTCTTTTTTGCTAATTTACTTAGCATTTTAGGCCGCCAGCGCATCACCGACAGCGCCAGCGGGATGCGGGTGTTTCAGCGGGAAGTGCTGGCCAAAATTTACCCTCTGCCGGATGGTTTGAATCTCACCCCAGTGATGAGTACCCGTGCGCTGCATGAGCAAATCAAGATGACCGAAATTCCGATTCCGTACAGCGAGCGCCTGGGTCGTTCCAAGTTGAGCGTGGTGCACGACGGCCGTTTGTTCCTGGAATCGATGATCTGGACAGCGATGACCTACAACCCGGTCCGCATTCTGGGTCTGATTGGTCTGGCAGGCGTTGCCGTGGCCGGGTTGGTGCTGTTGGGCCTGGTGCTGGCCCGCATTGGGGATACGACACGATTGGGTGCCTGGGGGGTAACGGCCGTCTTCACCGCGCTCATTGCCTCGGTGAGCGGCATCAGCATTTTTGCCCTGGGGGTTACCTTCAATTACCTGGTGTCCATTTTCCACAAGCAGCCCATTCGCCAGGGGTTATTCCGCAAACCCATTTTCAAAACGCCCATCAACCGCCACTTCAGCTGGTTGGGGATATTGGGCATTTTCCTGGGCATTTTAATTGGTGCCGGGACCCTCACATTAGCAATCAATCAACATTGGCCTATTCAGCGTGTCTGGCTCTACCTTTTGGGCAGTGCCATGTCTACACTGGTTGGCTTGCAGCTGATTATCTACTGGGTTCTGCTGCGGGTTCTTGAAGAACTGAGCCAGCGTGAAATTTTAGCGAAACGTGATTTACAAGGATATGGCTCCTAGATCGATACCGATCTTGAGCCATTTTGAGCAGCCTCAGAAAAGAAACGGGCATAGCAAGGAGAAAGACAATGAGTCAAGTTAAGCTCGACGATGTAGCAGTGAATGGTAAAGAAGACCGCAAGGACGATCCGCTGCGGGAGAATTTAGGTACCCGTCGGGTTCCCAAACTGCGTATGGCCAACTTCCCCGATGCCGACGAGATCATCCGGCAAGGGCTGATGGAAAACGAACGTAGTTCGGAGGCGGTGGATATCGTTTTAGTGAATCCGCCTACGCCCGATGGCGGCTTGTGGATTCGTACCCAGCACCGTGTGGGACGCCGCACCCGAGAAAATATGGTATGGCCCCAGGTTTCATTGGCCCAAATGGCGGCCATGCTTTACCCGCAGCACACGGTGGCGATTATCGACGCCAATGCTGAGCGCATGGGTTGGCCGGAATTTGCCCGCAAGCTGGATAAGTACAAGCCAAAGTATTACATGACCCAGGTCACCGCCCCGACCCTGGAAAATGATATGTACGGCTGTTTTCTGGCCAAGGCGCGTGGTGCCAAAACGATTGCGTTTGGCACCCACGTGACGCCTATCCCGCGTGAAACGATGCGGCCGTATCCGTCCCTCGACTTCATTTTGCTGGGTGAACCCGACTTAACGATCCGTGATTTGCTGGACGTACTGGAAGGCAAGGTTGATCAGCGCCCGGAAAATATTCAGAAGATGTTTGACACCCACGATCCGATGTACGCCCCAGCTTACAACGAAGACGGTACGGTCAACCTGCGCAAGATGAAGGGCTTGGTCTGGCGTGACGGTGACGAGATCATGGTGAATTTGACACGGCCGTTTATCCCCAACCTCGACGACATGCCCATTCCCATGCACCACCTGCTGCCCTGGGACAAATACCGTATGCCGCTCATCAAAGGGCCGTTTACCTTTATTGTCACCAGTCGTGGCTGCCCGGCGGGCTGCACCTACTGCATCAAACATGTCAGCTACCAGTTTTCGGTTCGCTTGCGATCCGCTGAAAAGATTATGGAAGAGCTATGGCAGCTCAAGAAGATGGGGCTGAACAACATTCACATGTATGCCGACCTGTTTACCGTTAACCGGGACCAGGTTATGGATTTGTGCCAGCGGATGATTGATGAGAAAATCAATCTTAAATGGACGTGCAACAGCCGGGTTGATTACGTTGATGAAGAGCTGCTCGCCATGATGGGCAAGGCAGGCAACTGGCTTATCTCCTGGGGTATTGAAAGCGGCAGCGAGCAGATCCTGCGCCATGCGCGCAAAGGCGCTTACCCCGACAAGGCGGCGCGTTCGCTGCTATGGGCGCGCAATGCTGGTATCAAAAACTGGGGTTACTTCATCATTGGGCTGCCTGGCGAAACGGAAGAAACGATTCGCCAGACGATTGACTTTTCCAAAGGCCTGCCGCTGGACATCGCTTTGTTCCATGTGGCTGCCCCATATCCCGGCACGCCATTCTTCTTTGAAGTGGTGAAAAATGGCTGGTTCCGTCCCGGCACGCGCTGGGAGCAGGTAGATATGGACAAGGGCACCGTCCTGGATTACGAAGGCCTATCGGCGGAACGGCTGCTGTATTGGCAGCGCCGCGCCTTCCGCGAGTGGGCGCTGCGGCCCGGGCCAATCATGACCTACCTCAAAATGGTCGCCTCTGATATTTCCACGGTTAAGTCAGCTTTAAGCGTCGGTTTGCAGACGCTGAGCTGGCAGACCAACCGGGATTAACTGATTAACCTTTTTGGCGGCTTGTGCTTTCTCGCGAAAGCAACGGAGAGCACAAGCCGCTCTACCCTCAATTTACCAAGAAAATTTCTTTGTTTTTGTCCAGGCAATCGTTTGGGCATTCTCCAAATCACAGTTTGGCCGAACACAACCCTGCCAGAAGTGGACTAACGGCCGTCAATACATAGTAGTTCCATGATTGAGTTAGCAAACGATCGTTGGTTTCCGATAATCAATACAGTTTTTGCCGGTGGGGCGGCCGCTTTATGGTATTTGTCATCAGGGCAGATTGGTTGGCCGCTGCTGGCGGCGATTCTGATTCCCTGGTTCTTGCGCATTGCGGCGGGCCATTTCCCTTTTCGTCGCACCCGGTTTGACGGCTGGCTGCTGCTGTTTGGAGTAACGGCCGTCATCAGCACCTTTACAGCTTATGATCCCGCAGGCGCGGAAGGCAAATTGTGGGTTATCATTGGCGCGCTGGCGGTTTATTTTGCCGTAGTCTCGGTATCCCGCCGCGATATCTGGCTGCTGGCTGGCGCTACTGGTCCGATTGGCGCGCTGCTGGCCCTTTACTTCTTGCTAAGCAACGATTGGCGGTTGTGGCCAGCCGAACTGGGCGTGTTTAACCGGCTGGGGCTGTTGTGGATGGGGCTACGGCCGTCTTTTGGTCTGCCCGTTTTGCACCCCAACACCCTGGCAGGCATGATGGCCCTGCTGCTGCCGTTTACCATCGCTTTTGGCCTGTTTGCCTGGCGCAAGCGGCAGCTGCGCTGGCTCCAGCTTGCGGTAGTTACCGGGGCCATCGCGGCGGGTGGGCTGCTTCTCACCAGCTCGTTGGGCGCGTGGCTCTCCTTGACGGCCGGGCTTGGCTTGTGGCTGCTGTGGGAGCTGAGTGGGCGGTTCCAGCGGCGGCTGCGTTTCTCGCGCCGCACCGTTTTTATAACGGCCGTCCTGGCCCTACTCGCTGCCGGATTGCTGCTGGTGGTGGTGGCCACGGTGTCGGGCATTGGCCATGCCTCTGGCCGACTGATTTTAGCCCGGCAGACGTGGTTTCTCATTCAAGATTTTGCTCTTACCGGCAGTGGCTTAGCCACATTTCCCGCCTTGTACGCGCAATATATCCAGGTCACCCCGGTCTTTTTTGCGGCGTACAGCAACCTTTTTCTGGACATCTGGCTGGAGCAGGGGGTTGTGGCCCTGGTCGCAATGGTGGTTTTGGTGGGCACCAGCTTTTGGCTGCTGCTGGAGCAGTCGGATTTTTCTCTCAAGAGCAAACGTCTGGAGGAAACTCCGGAACGAGCGCGCCGCTGGCGGGCCGACAAGATGAGCTCGGATGATCTGGTGCTGTTCCGCTGGGGCGCACTGGTGAGCCTGGTGGTAATGGTGCTGCACGGCCTGGTTGATGATGCGCTGTTTGGCAGCCATGCTTCACCGCTGCTCTTTTTTGCCCCGGCCATGGTAGTGTTGGTGACCCGGCAAAGCGAAGCGGAAACGGCCGTTCCCATCACGAAGCGATTGGCTCGATTGGGGCTTGGTTTGGGCGTAACGGCCGTTCTCCTGGTGGGCCTGTTTTTGGGCTTTCGCCAGCAAATCAGGGCACAGTGGTATGCCAATTTGGGCGCTCTGGAACTGGCCCGCGCTGAGCTGGTCGGCTGGCCCACCGGTCAGTGGGACAGTGGCCAGAATTTAGAGCGGTTTGCCGAAGCCACGACTTATTTTGAGCAGGCCCTGGCCATAGACCCGGATAACCGGACGGCGCTGCACCGGTTGGGGGTGATGGCCATGGTGGCGCGTGAGTATGAAACGGCCGTGTCTCACCTGGCACGGGCCAACGCCCAGGCACTCAGTCATCGCGGCGTGGGCAAATCGTTAGGCTATAGTTATGTTTGGCAGGGTCAGTATGAGCAGGCGGCCCCCTATTTGACAAGTTTGCCTGAAGTGCGGACAGAAATGGCCGTTTATGTAAGCTGGTGGCCGCGGCAAAATCGTCCCGCTTTGGCTGACCGGGCCAATGAGATGATGATTATTTTAGAGGGAAATTTGTTGTCAATCCCATAACCCGATTTATCTTAAGAAAGTTTGCAGCTTTGGCTGATTATTCTATGTTTGAATGAAAGCGAACAACGAAAACAACAACATCGCACCCCATTTCTGACGTGAAAAATGTAGGTGATTGGCAGAAGATGTTTCGAAAAAGGTCGACGTCAAATGCCAATTACTTGAGTAAACCGCACAAAATCCAGTTTTTTCTTTCAAAAACTTGGCGCGCTTTACTAAATTCAATCGTTTAATTGAGTGAGGAAAAACCATGAAGGACGCATTAAGTAGATTTTGGGCAGCCTGGAAGAGATTTGGTCATTTTATGGGTGACCTGGTGGCGCGCATCGTACTCACGGTGTTTTACTTCACCATCTTCTTGCCGTTTGGACTTATTATCACCCTATTTAGCGATCAGCTGGACATGAAAGATTTAACCCCCTCCTGGCTGGAACGCAGAACAAAAGATTTGACATTGGATGATGCACGGAGGCTCTGGTAAATGTATATCTTAGGCGTATCTTGCTACTATCATGATTCGGCTGCGGCCATCTTGCGCGATGGCGAACTGATCGCTGCCTCTGAAGAAGAACGTTTTTCCCGCAAAAAGCACGATTTTGGTTACCCGACCCAGGCAATTGCTTTTTGTCTGGAGCAGGCGGGTATTACTTCCCAGGATTTGGATTACGTCGTTTTTTACGAAAAGCCGCTGCAAAAATTTGAGCGGATTTTGATGACCACGCTGCAAACCTTCCCGCAGTCGTATCCGGTTTTCCGCGAATCGATGGTGGCCTGGTTTAACGAAAAGCTGTGGATCAAGGGCGAGCTGCTGACTAAGCTGGACATCCCGAATGAGAAGCTGCTGTTTGTGGAGCATCATCTGAGCCATGCGGCCAGCGCCTTTTTCTGCTCGCCGTACGAAGAAGCGGCCGTTCTCACGGTCGATGGTGTGGGTGAATGGACCACCACGACGATTGGTAAGGCAACGGCCGTTTGGGAAACTACGCCCGATGGCATCCCCGGCACCCAAAAGAGCAATGCCATTGATCTTTTCCATGAGCAAAAGTTCCCCCATTCGCTGGGCTTGCTCTATTCGGCATTTACCGCCTTTTTGGGCTTCACGGTTAACAGCGGCGAGTATAAGGTGATGGGCATGGCCCCCTATGGCAAGCCCACCCGCATGGATGATGTGTACAAGGTGTTCAACATCGCCGACGACGCCAGCTTCCGCTTAAACATGGACTATTTTTCTTTCCACAAGTCCACCTCCAAGTCGTTCAGCGGCAAGTTTACCGATCTGTTTGGCGAGCCTCGGGTGCATGATTCAACCTTCTACACCACCACCACCAATCCCAAGAAGGATCATCCGCAGTGGGACCAGAAAACGGCCGAAAAGAACCAATATTACGCCGACATTGCCGCCAGCATTCAGCGCGTGACCGAAGATGCCATGCTCAAGATGGTGGCCCATGCCTATGAGCAGACGGGCTTAAAGAACCTCTGCATTGCCGGGGGTGTGGCGCTGAATTCGGTGGCCAACGGCCGTATCATGCGCGAAGGTCCGTTCGAGAGTATTTATATCCAGCCCGCCGCTGGTGACGCCGGTGGTGCTTTAGGCGCGGCCCTCTACGCTTACCACGTTTTGCTGGGCAAACCGCGTACATTCTTCATGGAATCGGCCTATTGGGGCAAGTCCTACAGCCACGATGAACACAAAGCGGCCATCGAAGATTACGGCTACCGCTACGAATACGTGGAAGACATCGACAAAGTGGCCGAACACATGGTGGACGATATGCTGGAAAAGCGCGTCATCGGTCTGTTCCAGGGCCGCTTCGAGTGGGGTCCGCGGGCGTTGGGCAACCGGTCGATTATGGCCGACCCGCGCAGCTCTGAGATGAAGGGCATTGTGAACGAGCGCATCAAATTCCGCGAACCGTTCCGCCCGTTTGCCCCCGTTGTGTTGGAAGATCGCGCCCCGGAATTCTGGGAAGATATGGACGATCACAATAAAACTTACCCGTATCGCTTTATGCTCTCGGTTTGCCATACCAAGCCGGGCCAGGGTGACAAGATTCAGGCGGTGGATCATGAAGGCACCGGCCGTATTCAAACTGTGCGGCGCGAGTGGAACCCACTCTACTACCGGGCCATCGAGCTGTTTGGCGAGGCGACTGGCGTGCCCGTGCTGCTCAACACCAGCTTTAACCTGCGCGGCGAACCCATCGTAACAACGCCCACCAATGCGTTGAACACCTTTACCCAGAGCGATATTGATTCACTGTACATGGATGGCTTTATTATCCGTAAGAGTCAAAACAAGAATAGCAAGATAAAAAAGCCGGAAATCACCTTTGCGAAGGATTAACATGCGAAAGCTGCTGCAAAACCTGGCGCTTACTCTTTTTAGTTTGTTGTTTACGCTGGCCTTGTTGGAAGGGGCTGCCCGCATCTTTAAGTTGGGCACAGGCCTCTTCTGGCAGCCGGATTCTGAGTTGGGCTGGGTAAATATCCCCGAGGCCAGCGGCTGGGAATCTTGCTACGGCGAGTGCCAGATTAAGGTGACGATCAACAGCCAGGGGCTGCGCGATCGCGAAATTCCGTATGAAAAAGCGTCGGACACGACGCGCATTTTGATGTTAGGCGACTCAACCACAGCGGCGATGCAGGTGGAACTGGAAGAAACCTTTGTCAAGCAGCTGGAAAGTCGCCTGGACGAAGCTGGCGGCAGTTGGGAAGTGCTCAACGCGGGTGTTAATGCCTACGGCACCGATAATGAGCTGTTGTTTTATCGTCTCGAAGGCGAGAAGTACGATCCGGACATTGTGTTCCTGAACATGTACCTGGCCAACGATATTTACAATAACAATCCGGTGCTGGAGCTGCGTTATGGTGGCCAGAGCGCCAAGCCTCACTTCACGCTGGCGGAGGATGGTTCGCTGGAGCTGCAAAACTTCCCGGTGGAAGATACGACGACGTTTTGGACGAATGTGGGCACTTTCTTGAAGAAGAACTTCCAACTGCCCCGTTTTGTGGCCCAGACATTGGCGCTGCGCGGCGAGATTCCCAGCTGGTTAGCCCCAGTGGTGCGCCTTTTTGGTGGTGGACGTGGGGCAACGGCCGCTTCTGAGCCTGATCAAGCGGTCGAGACGAGTGGGGCTGAGGGGTCGGAAACGGCCGTGCAAACGCCACAGCGCCGCCCCGACATTTGTGACCCGGACCCGCTGCCCATTGTCGAAGAGGCATGGCAGGTGACCGAGGCGCTTATTTTGGAGCTGGAAAAGGAAACGGCCGCCAATGGCGCCCAACTGGCTGTATTGATCATCCCTGCCGCCCCGCAAATTGTGCCACCTGAGGGAGACGCCGACTGGTACTGCGATGTACCTAACGACCGGCTGGTCACTTTCTTAGACGAGGCGGGCATTCCATATCTGGACATGCTGCCCGGCTTCCGGGAAGCGGCGTTTGCTGGTGGTGGTCCGTACTACTTTGAACGGGACTTCCACATGAACGTTGAGGGTCACAACCTCTCATCTCAACTCCTCTATCAGTTTGTCGACGAAACCCTTGTCGCCGCTGATAATTAAGCAATAACAAACAATAGCGTTTATTTCCCCGGTTTCTGGGGACAATGAAGAAAATTTATTGAGGACAAACAGTTCTTTTGTTGATTTAGGAGAGATTTAATCATGAAAAAATTCCTGCGCAGTATGTCATCGAATGTTGGTGTTGTTGGGGAGCTTTTGGGCTTTTTGGGCGCCAACAAGCGGTGGTGGCTCATTCCCATGGTGGCCGTTCTGCTGCTGTTCGGGCTGCTGGTTATCTTTGGTACGGCCTCGGGCTTGGCACCGTTTATCTATACTCTATTTTAATTCGCCTACCAACGTTAAAATTTCCCCGCCGTTGCCAGCTCGGGCAATGGCGGGGAGTTAAGTTGAAAATACTTCCCGATTTGGTCGTTTTGCGGGCCAAGTTGTTCACGTTTACATCTCTGGCGCGCTGTGCCTCATCTGAAGCACAGCGCGTTTACCGTATTGTTTCCATCGCAGTGCCAGGAGCCACGTTTGCTATCTACTTTCCTCGCCGGGCATCTGCCTCAGTTATCAGCGACTTATGAAAAAAACCGTGTATTCACTTTCCCTTCGTTTTCTGTTGTTTGTTGCGCTTCTCTCTTTTCTGGTTTTCAGTGGGCTTACGGCGCTGGCGCAAACAGACGACAACCGCGCCTGGAGCGATCCAATCAATATTTCGGCCAGCGGGGCTGCATCTGAGCCCTCTCTGGCGCAAGACAGCAGCGGCACCTACCACCTGTTTTGGCTGGATGAATTTGCGGGTGCGGCGTATGCCTCCGGGGATGGTGAAACCTGGTCCGATCCGGTAACGCCCCGCTTCCCGTTTAGCGAGCCGCCGTTTGCCACCATCGCTGCCGAAACGTTTGAAGGCTTTTTTGCGCCCACTGTTTTTATTGATGACCAGGACCGCGCTCAGGCTTTGTGGGTCAATGATGACAACGAGATGTTTTACAGTCGGGCGGCGGTGGCGGACATTACGGCCGAAACCGCTGGCTGGACCGGACCCCGGTTGCTGGCTCGCAATGTGCTGCGCTATGAGATTGTGGGCGGGGCAAACGGCCGTCTTCACATGTTCTACCTCACCACCCTCAGCACCGCCGAAGTCCAGGCCGGTATCGTTTACCGCTACTCCGACGACGGCGGTGATGTGTGGTCTGATCCCGTCAATGTTTACGCTTCTGATTATTACCGCACCATCGAGGCGTCCCAAGCGAACTTCCATGCGCTGCAAGGGGAAGGTGACAACCTCTTTTTGGTATGGGATAACCAGGATTTGGACACCGTTTTTATTGGTCAGTCTTCCGATAACGGCATTTCCTGGGAAGCACCGCGTATTGTTGACCAGCGCGGCGCGGATGACCCGACGGATGGCGTAGGCCCCTCGTTGATTAACCTTGCCGTCAACGGCCGTAACGTGAACCTCACCTGGCGTGCCAGCCACGAGGTTGAGCAGTGCGCCCAATTTGTGCAGCAGTCCACCGACAGCGGGGCAACCTGGCAGGATGTTCAGCAGGTGAATGATGGAACGTTTAGCTGCCCGACTGACGGCCGTTTTATCCAGGCTGCCAACGGACTTCTCTTACTGGCCTTCACGCGTGATAACGAAGTTTTTATGCAGGCCCAGGATGGCGACCAATGGAGCCGAATTACGGCCCAAACGCCGCTGGCTCGCTTCACCGACCCGGTCACTTTCCGGCTGGTGCAGTTTGGCTGCTACCAGATGGATGTCACGGCCGACAACCGGCTGTTGGTCATTGGCTGCGGCACGGGCAATGACGACGACATCTGGCAAATCTCACGGCCGTTGGGCAGCATCGAAAACTGGTCTTCTCGCTTTGTGCCTACCTCTGTGTGGAGCCCGCCGGTAGCTGTGGCCACCTCCGAAGCTCAGATTTTGCAGCCCAATGTGGTCTCGGCGGCCGACGGCCGTATGCACGTTTTCTGGAGCCAGTCACAAAACCCGGCGGCAAACGGCCGCATTGTAAATTCACAGGCTGTCCCTGGCCACGAAATTCACTACTCACGCTTTGATGCGGGCAGCTGGTCAGCGCCACGTCCTGTGTTAACTTCACCCAACGGCACCCAGGCTGATTTCCCCTCGGTGGACGCCGATGACCAGGGCAGTTTGCTTGTTGCCTGGGCGGGCAACCAGCCCAATGGCATCTATTTCAGCCGCGCGGCGGCAGACCTTGCCGCCTCTGTGACGGAATGGACGCTGCCGCAGTTCTTGCCCGTGCCGCGCGAATCGGCCACCTGGCCCTCCCTGATCTCTGGCGATGAGAACAGAGTTTTTGTGGCTTACACCATTCCGGTAAATCAGGGGCGTGGTATTTTTCTGACCCGCTCCCAAGATGCCGGAGACAGTTGGTCTGATCCGATACTGGTTTTTGATGGGGAAATGGCCAATTGGGAGCTGGTCGGTCCTGCCCGGCTGGCGCGGTCCGAAAATGGCACACTGCACAACGAATGGCCGCGCAGGAAGCAAGTGCCCCACACGCAGGCATTGGACTAGGCCTATGATCGTAAGGAGGAAAACGGCCAAACAAG
>CAUJGI010000319.1 GCA_963169155.1 Chloroflexota bacterium | reverse complement strand
ACCCTCTCCCTACGAGGGAGAGGGAGCCAGATTCCCTCCCCCTGCAAGGGGGAGGGCTAGGGTGGGGGTAAGTTTACAGGTTGATCAGCTTCACCTGGGTGATGGCCGGGATTTTGTTCAGGGCGTCCAGGACTTCTTTGCCTGGTTCGCTGTCAAGGTTGATGAACGAGAGCGCCTCACCGCCGGGTTTGTCGCGGCCCATGCGCCACTCGGCGATGTTGACCTCGTAGGCAGACAAAATGGTGCCAACCTGGCCGATGACGCCGTACACGTCTTTGTTTTGCATCACCAGCACGTAGCCGTCGGGGCGGGCGTCTAACTTGTAATTATCCACCTGCACAATGCGCGGCTCGATGCCGCCAAACAGCATGCCCGCCAGGGTGCGCTCACCACCGTCCCAGGTGACCCGGCAGGTGATGAGGTTGGCGAAGTCCAGCGAACTGGCGGCCTTGGTTTGGGCCACGGTGATGCCGTTTTCTTCGGCCAGCAGGGGGGCGTTGATGTAGTTCACCTGTTCGCTGATCGATTTTTCCAGGATACCCTTGAGCAGCCCGGCGGCAATCGGCTTGATGAGCTCTTTGACCGTTTCGCCGCGCACCTCAATTTCTACGCGGCGTACGGGACCATCGGCCAGGTAGCAGTGCAGCTTGCCCAACTTGGCGCCGAGTTCCATATACGGCCGTGTTTCCGCAAAATTAAGCCCCGCTTCAAAAGGCAAGTTCACCGCATTGCGGAAGTCGGTACCGCACAGCGCGTCCAGCACCTGGTCCACAATCTGGGTAGCCACGTCGCGCTGCGCTTCCTCGGTGCTGGCGCCCAGGTGGGGCGTGTGAATGACGTTGGGCAGGCCGATCAGCGGATTGTTTTCCGGTGGTTCTTTTTGGTAGACGTCGATAGCGGCCGTTTTAACCTGGCCACTTTTTAACCCTTCCGCCAGCGCTGCTTCATCAATCAGCTTGCCGCGTGCCGCGTTGATCAAAATCATGCCCGGCTTCATTTGGGCAATAGTTTGGGCATTGATCATCTTTTCGGTTTCGGGCATAAGGGCGGTGTGCAGGGTGATGTAGTCGGATTGCGCCAGCAAATCGTCCAGATCCACCAGCGTAACGCCCAATTCCTGGCCAACTTCTTCGGACACGTACGGATCGTAGGCCAAAATTTCCATGCCAAATGCCTGGGCTCGCCGGGCCACCAAACGGCCGATCCGGCCAAAGCCCACAATGCCAAGCGTCTTGCGGTACAGCTCTGTGCCCACAAACTGCGACCGTTTCCATTCGCCAGCTTTCAGAGAGGCGTGGGCCTGGGCGGTGTGGCGGCTGGCGGCCAGCATCAGGGCAATCGCCTGCTCGGCAGTGGCGATGCTGTTGGCCCCCGGCGTGTTCATGACGATGATGCCGCGCAGCGTGGCGGCGCGCACGTCCACGTTATCCACGCCCATCCCGGCGCGGCCCACCACCTTGAGTTTGGTGCCTGCTTTCAGAACCTCGGCAGTGGCCTTTGTGTCGCTGCGGATGATCAGGGCATCGTATTCGGGCAGGATGGCCATCAGCTCTTCTTTGCTGAGGCCGGGTTTCATGTCGTAGTGGGCATCTTTGGCCAGATCGAGCCGATCCAGCCCGGCTTGCCCCAGTTTGTCTGAGATCAATATTTTGAACATAGGTCTCCCTTTGCTTTGTTAACAAGGTTGTTTTGGTGCTTTTTGCGTTTGTGGGTAACGTGCTGCTGGAATTATAGTCGGGCTTAGGTGTGGGGCAAACGTTGGGGAGGAAGTAATTGGGTAATTAGCAATTCAATTGCCCCCCAATTACCTAATTACGAATTTCCCACAAAAGTTGTTGGCATTGATTCGGCGTTAACCCCACCAACTCCCCGCCTGTAAAGCGCGGATCTTCGGTGACTTCGCGCCGGGCAAAGGTGGGGTGGGGGATGGCGAGCAGGCTGGCGATGTCTGGCTGTTCAATTTCGGCCAGGACCAATCCCTCTAACGGACCACGGAATTGATCGATGCTGAATTGGAAACGGCCGTCCATCAACTTATACCGTCTCTTCACCAAAACTTTCGCGGGCAAGGTTTCCAGCAGTGCGTAGCTGGCCTCATCCAGGTAAAAATTGGTGATGGTCGTGGCGTACGCGGTTTGATCGGCGGCCTGGTATTTTTGTGTTAGCTTCAGCCCCGTCACCGCGCCGTTGGCATCCGTCATGCGGCGCAGGCGCAGTGGCGTACCGCTGAGGTAGCGGTCTTCGATGAGTTGGAAATCTTGGCTATTTTTTAGCGCGTCGGGCAAAGCAGCTAACAGCCAGCGGCGTTCAAGTTCGAATTGGGCGTATTTGTGGGGCATATTTTTAGGGAGGCTACAACGAATTAGAGAAATTAACGAATTTTCTTATTCGTTAATTTCTCTAATTCGTTGTTGTCATTTGTTAAACGCCAACAAACAGTGGATGGTAATACATCGTGCCGTGTTTGCCTTGCAGCGCGCCGGGCACCAGTTCCAGCACCATAAACGCCTCGACCGGGAAGTTAAACTGGCAGTGCAACCCATATGGTGCCGACGGCCTGAAGCCAAAGCGGGGGTAGTAGCTGACATGCCCCAGCACGAAGGCGAGTTCATACCCGGCTTCCCGGCACGCTTCAATGCCTTGGCGGCACAGTTCTGCCCCGATGCCCGCTTTTTGGTGGTTGGGTGAGACGGCGATGGGGCCGAGGGCAACGGCCGTAAATTCCCCATCCTCGTTCTTCACCGTCACCGGCGAAAAGAGGACGTGCCCCACCAGGTCATCATCCAGCACGGCGACCAACGAGATGGTGTCTACTCCGGCTTGCTGGAGCTTTTGTACCAGCTCCGCCTCGGCGGGGCGGCCAAAGGCGGCGGCTTCGACCGCATATACTTTTTCGGCGTCAACGGCCGTTTCCAATCGAATCTCTAAACCCATTTTGTTCTTCCTTTACTCCCAACGGAATGTCCGCACAATGATTACCACACCCACCACAAACACGCCAAGCAAGATCGCCACCTCGTTGAGGTGGGCGCTCCAGCTCTCGGCAAACCACAGCCC
>CAUJGI010000318.1 GCA_963169155.1 Chloroflexota bacterium | reverse complement strand
AAGGATACCAATTGACCAGCCATCGGAGATGATGTGGTGCATGGTGAGCAGCAGGATGTGGTCGTCTGGCTGGCGCTTGAGGAGCCGGGCGCGGAAGAGCGGCCCGTTGGCCAGGTCGAAGGGGGCCTGGGCTTCGGCGTCAGACTGCTGCTGCACGGCCGTTTCCTGGGCTGCTCCCGTAAGTGCTGTCAGGTCGATAATGGGCAGCGGCAGTTCGAGGCGGGCCTGGATTTGCTGTTGGGCACGGCCGTTGTCGGCCACAATGCGGGTGCGCAGGCTTTCGTGCCGGTCCACCACTTGCTGGAGACTAGCTTCCAGTGCGGGAATATCCAGATGCCCTTGCAGGCGAACGGCCGTGCGCAGGTTGTAGGCGGCATTGGCGCTGTCTAATTGGTGCAAAAACCACAGCCGTTCCTGCCCAAAGGAGAGGACGGCCGTTTTGCTTTGTTGTTTGGCTTTCTTTTCTTGCAATAGCTTTTGTAGCAAGGCGCGCTGTTCTTCAGCGGAGAGCCCTTCGAGATTGGCAGCTATTGATTTATCCATATACCTGAAATCCTAAAAGTGATTAGAAGACCCTCACCCCAGCCCTCACCCTAGGAGGGAGAGGGAGTCTCAGATCCCCTCCCCCTACAAGGGGGAGGGTTAGGATGGGGGTCAAAAAACGGAACTTCGCTAATTCCCTGGTTGCAAAATCAGGGTTGATTCATGCACCGCTTCCACATCGGCTTCTGTATAGCTCATGGGGAAGGGCAGACCTTGCTGCCACAGCTCCACGACGTCTTCCCGGTGTGGACTGAGCAGGTTCATGTTTTGCCCGGTGGAACCCAACATCACCGAGTTGCTATAATCGGACATATCGGTGATATGGCGGGCGCTGGAGACAATCCACACTGTAAACGGATTGAGCCAGTCGTAGGAATTGGTGTAAACCGAGTAGTTGCTGCCACGCATCGGGTAGGTCTTGGAGTTGAACACATTTTGCAGCACTGGAATCTGGCTGAACGGCTGGTGGGGGAAGGTCACGGTGTGCAGACGTCCCCAATCCCAGTTGGCGATGTCATCCCCTTGCAGTCGAGTAAGCCAGGCTACTGCCTCATCAAAGCTTTGCTGAATAATGTCGTCGCGGGTTTCTTCTTCCGGCGTGTTCTTGTTGTCGAACCAGGGATGGTTGGGATCCTGCATCATTTCGATCAACATTGGCATTTGCTGGGTGGCGTGGCGCACGTAATGGCCGCTGATGTAGAGTTGGGCCGTGGCATCACCCAGTTCATCGGTGACGATGTTGGCTAACAGGCGCATTTGCCATGCTTCGTATACCGATGTGCCTGCACCTTCGATGTCGGTGCGCAGGTTCCAGTTCAGCAGGGCTTCGCGGGCTGCTTCTTCCAGCGGGGAGTCGGCCTCGATGACGTTGAGGTAAGGCATTAGCTGCACGGCCTGCGGCGAGTAGGTGTCTTCCTGAATCAAATCCATGTCTGCCACGGTGAGCGGCGCGTACTCCTGTAACAAATCTTCAATTTGCTGAGCCCGATAACCAGGGGTATAGCCGTCGCTGAGGTAGTAGGGGTAGCCTTCTGGCTCAACGCGGTGGTTGGCCGACACGAGGAAACCCTGGTCTGGATTGTAGACGTGAGGCAGTTCATCGTAGGGAATATAGCCCTGCCATTCGTTGTCGCTGACCCAACCCGGGACGGGTAAACGGCCGTTGCCATTCGGCCGAATCGGTATCTTGCCCACAGCCTGATAGCCAATGTTGCCTTCCCGGTCGGCGTAAAAGATGTTCTGGCCGGGGGTGTCCCACCCTTCCAGGGCTGCCTGAAACTCTTCCCAATTTGATGCCATGTTCAGCTTGAGGATAGAGGTAAAGAGTGTACTGCCCTCGTGTTGGATCCAGCGGAGGGCCATTGGATGGCCAAAGGAGGGATTCTCCAGTACATAGTTCATGATTGGACCATGTTGGGTGATGTAAAAGTCGACGGGGACCGGGTCGCCGCCGCGCACTTCGATGGTTTGCTGCACGTGTTCCAAATCGTACCATTCGCCATCGTACTGGTACTGAGTCGGTTGTACGGTGTCATCCAGGCGCTCGATGTAATAATCCTGGGCATCGGAGCCAAAATTGGTGATGCTCCAGCCAATGTCGGCGTTGTGGCCGGTGATGATGCCGGGCACGCCGGGCAGCGTAAAGCCGATGACGTCGAAACGGCCGCCGTGCAGGCCAACGGCGTGCCAGATAGAAGGCATGGTCAGGCCGATGTGGATGTCGTTGGCGATGATCGGCTCGCCACTTTCGGTCATTGAGCCATCCACCACCCAGCCGTTGCTGCCAATGCCGGACAAGGGGCTGCCATAAATATCGTCGGCTTCCATGAGCGGCCGTAGATCAACCTGGTCAAAGTTATTGAAGAGTGCGGCCGTTTCAGCGGGCACAGTGATGGGGCTGTCTGGCGCGGTGTAGGGAAAGAGGAAATTCATGCCCTCTTCGCCCACGGCGGCAAATACCTGCATCCGAATTAGCTCCAGGCGGCGGTTGCTGCTTAGCTGAAGGGAGATGGCATTACCCCAAACCAGGGAATCGATCGGTGTCCACGGTTCGGGTTCAAAGCGCAAGATTTTGTATTCGATGGGCAGGGCGTTTTTATGTTCTTCCAGGTAGGCGTTGATGCCATCGGTGTAAGCCTGCAAAATGATCTTGGAGTCTTCGTCCATCTCCTCCCAGATGAGTTCGGCCGTTTCGCGCATGAGCATGTTGCGGTTGAAGGTGTCGATAAAAACGGCCTGTTCACCCACAATTTCCGCCATACGGCCGCTTGGCGAACGGCGGAACACTTCCATTTGGAACATGCGGTCCTGAGCTGTAGCAAAGCCCTGGGCAAAAAACAGGTCATGCTCGTTTTCGGCGTAAATGTGCACGGTGCCCCACTCATCGCGCACGATGCGCACCTCTTCTTGGAGACCTGGCAGCGCCAGTTTGCCATCTGTTTGCGGCAGCGCAAGGCGCAGGGAGATGTACGTGTAGCCTGCCACCACAACGATCAGCGTCACCAAAAATAGGCTGATTCCCAGGACCCATCTTTTTCCCGATTTCATACTTTTCCTCTCATTTTTCTTTTAGTTGTTTTGACTACATTTTGAGCGTGTGTGGATGATCTGGTCCACACTGCTGGCCCAGCACCCTATTTACCTCTAGCAGCGATTGGCAGACGTATTTCGACAGCCGTCCAGCCAAAATTTGCTCTTGGGGGAAGAACAAGGTTGCCGCA
This sequence comes from Chloroflexota bacterium, assembly GCA_963169155.1. Taxonomy (GTDB): domain Bacteria; phylum Chloroflexota; class Anaerolineae; order Promineifilales; family Promineifilaceae; genus Leptofilum. The sequence goes on along the minus strand of CAUJGI010000318.1, from coordinate 1,325 downwards.
ATTTGCAGGGGTGCAAACACCCTGACCTGAATTTGGTGGATACTACTTTTTGCTTGCCAGATGGTCATCAGCGAAGTGCTGGCAATTTGGAAAAGAAGGGATATAGGACAGAAACAACAATGGCCATTCGCCTGCCCCCCCAGTGAAATGAACCGCAGAAAGCCAATGTGCCTTATCTTAACCACTTCCTGTCAGCGGATAAGATTGTACCAAATTCCATCAACGCGTAAAGCTTCAACCGTTACAATTGCGGATATGACAACCGGTCAAATAATATTTTCTGCTAATCTGATGGCACGTCTCGTTTTCGATAAGGAATGTGCAGCAGAGCGGCCGCTTTGTGTTTGGCCTGCTGACCGCGCCGATCATATCTACTGGTGGTGTTTGGGTTGGCGTGGCCCGCCATCTTCTGTACGGTGACAATGTCGGCACCGGCATCAAGCAGATCACCCACAAAAGTCCGGCGAAAATCGTGGGGAGAGAGGTTTTTTACGCTGGCCTCTTTGGCTCGTTGGTGCAGCATGTTGTAGACCGCCTGGTCGGTCAGACGACGACCATGGTTTCGGTTGCCCAGGCCCCAGAAGAGCGGTCCCTCTTTTTGCCCGCGAACCTCCAGCCAGTCGGCCAGCGCCAGCGCCGCGTTGCCTAGGGGCACGGCCCGCTGTTTGTTCCCTTTCCCTCGTATGCGCAGCTCACTCTCTTCCTTTATATGGTGTGTTAAATCCAGGGCGACTAATTCAGCCCGACGCAGGCCGCAGCCATAGAGTAAGGAGATAATGGCCGCATCACGAATACCCAGTGGGGTGGGGGGGCAGATATGCAGCAGCCCAACCAGCTCACCGGGAGCGAGCGAACGGCCGCTGGGTAAGGTTTCGCCACGAACGCTCTCCACGCTGGCAGCTTTTTGATACTCTTTGGCCGACATTAAGCCCAATTTCCAGGCCGTTTTCAGAACACCGCGCAGCGCCGACAACATCCGGTTGGCCGTTGTGTGGGCGTACTGTTCGGCCAAAGCACTTTTAACAGCCTGGGTGTGCTGGAAGCGCAGCTGGTGCCAGGGCACGTCCCAGCAGGTAACTTTTTTGTCACCCAGACCCAGGCGGGCAATGGTGTCGAGTGCAGCTTCCATCGTGCGTCGTGAGCTGGGACTCAGCCCGGCCAGATAAACGGCCGCTGGGTTTTCATCAAGCCTTGTTTTGGCTAGGGTTTGCAAGTTGTTGGGTGTATCTGCTGGATTTAGTGAATTCATGTTATTCAGATCCTTTAGTTTTGAAAATAGTCATTTTCATAACTAGAAAATAGCAGAAGTTTAGGGTTATGTCAAG
>CAUJGI010000317.1 GCA_963169155.1 Chloroflexota bacterium | reverse complement strand
CGCCCTCTTCGCGTGCCAGCGCATGAAGATACGAGTACCCGAAGATGTTTCGATCATCGGCTTCGATGACCTGCCGATCGTACGTGCCGCCAATCCCGCCCTCTCCAGCGTCCATGTTCCGGCACGACAGATGGGAAATGCCGCGGCTGACGCCCTTATTGACGCCGCACGGCAGAACGCACCTGTCAAAAGTCAGATCATCCCGACTGAACTTATCATGCGCGCAAGTACGGCGCCGCTTCTATCTTCCAAAACAGCCAGGCAGCTTACCGGATTGGCTACCGGCAGTACGGCACCGGTGGTAACCAGTGGCCGGTCGCGGTCGCTGGGGCCAATGTGCTGGAAGCGGATGTACCCTTCACCGTAAACTTCAACGCCACCGGCAGCACCGACCCAGACGGCACCATTGTGGCCTATGCCTGGGAGTTCGGCGATGGTGCTACCGCGACGACCGCTAACCCCAGCCACGCCTACACCACGCCCGGCGAATATGTGGCCACCCTCACGGTGACGGATAACCAGGGTGTGACCACCAGCAATGCGGTGGCCATCAACGCCCAGGCCCCTAATATCAACCCGGTTGCCTTTATCCGCGCCGACGTCACGTCTGGCCCCGCGCCCTTAAACGTTGAGTTCTCGGCCGCTGGTTCGTACGATCCAGATGGTTCGATTGGCAATATCGAGTGGAATTTTGGGGATGGCAGCATTTATTACGGCTCACCGGCTTTCAACACGTTTTACGAAGAAGGCACTTATAACGTGACGGTGACGGTGTTTGATGGGCGCGGCGGCGCGGGTACGGCCAGCATGCAGATACACGTTGGCGCTGAACCACCGAACCAGCCGCCAACGGCCGTTGCCACCGTCGACGTCGCGTCTGGCCCAGCGCCCTTTAACCCCTTCTTTAGCTCGGCCAGCTCCACCGATACAGACGGCTTCATCACCGACTGGCTGTGGAATTTTGGCGACGGCACCACCTCGAACGTGCCCCATCCGGCGATCAAGGTGTACAACACGCCGGGTACCTACCTGGTCACCCTCACCGTCACCGACAATGACGGCGCGACCGACAGCGACACGCTGACGATCACGGTGACGGGCGGCGGCAGCAACCAACCGCCAACGGCCGTTATCGCCGCCACGCCCAGCAGCGGCCCGGCACCGTTGACGGTCAACTTCAATGCGTCTGGCTCCAGCGATGCCGATGGCTCGATTGTGGCCTACGCCTGGAACTTTGGCGACGGCCGTACCTCAACCCGGCTAAATCCACGCATCCGCTACAATACCAATGGGGTGTACACCGTCACCCTCACCGTCACCGATGACGACGGGGCGACTGGCACCACGTCAACCATCATCACGGTAGGTAGTGGACCGGTAAACCAGCCGCCAACGGCCGTAGCCACCGCCAACGTCACCAGCGGCACAGCGCCGCTCAATGTGAACTTCACCGGCACGGGTTCCAGCGACAGCGACGGCACGATTGTTAGCTACGCCTGGAACTTTGGCGACGGCGGCAGCGCCTCTACGGCCAATCCCAGCCACAGCTACACCGCCGCTGGCAGCTACGTCGCCACCCTCACCGTCACCGACGACGATGGCGCGATCGATACCGACACCCTCACCATCAACGTGACCAATCCGGGCGGCGGCTGCACCACCAACTGCGCCCGCGTCTCCGGCATCGATCTGGTAGTGCGCAACAATGGCACCTTGTTGGGGACCGTGGCCGTGATTAATCAAAACGGCACGGCACTGACCACCGGCGTGGTCAGCGCCACCTGGACGCTGCCCAACGGCACCACCAGCAGCGTCACCGCACCGCTGACGTCTCGCGGTACGGCGCGCTTTACCGTGGGCGACAATGGCGCGGGAACCTACACCCTCACCATTACCAACGTGACCTCTGGCAGCTACACGTTTGATGCCGCCAACAGCGTGTTGTCCAACAGCATCGCCAAGTAGGCAGCCGCGAAGATAGCTGGTTCTACTTTGGCGTAGAACCAACCGCTTCGTTACCTAAAAAAAAGCCCGAAGTGCTTTCCCGCACTTCGGACTTTTTTTATTCAGAAGATATAGGTAATGAGGTTGCTCATTTCACCGCTTTAGGAACCGAAATTTAATAACTTACAGCTTTCCCCCTCCCTTCGGGAGGGGGTTAGGGGGAGGGCAAATGTGCAAGTTATTTAATCCGCGTTCCTTAGTTCAGCAAGGGGTCGGCTTTCTTTGTTTATGCCCAGAACATCTCACCCGGCTTCGCAAAAATATTGGCGGCTTTTAGCATCGCCACACCCTTTTCCAGCCCTTCATCCGTCGACATCAGCGCATCTTCGTGTTCAATCGAAATGACGTAGTCATAGCCCACCAGTCGCAGCGCGCTGATGATATCCCTCCACACCTGCGCGTCGTGGCCGTAGCCAATGCTGCGGAACGTCCAGGCCCGATTTAAAATCTGGTCGTATGGCTTGTTGTCGTTGCAGCCGTTGACCGAGATGTTCAACTTGTCCACGTAACAATCCTTGCCGTGCACGTGGTAGATGGCGCTGCCCAGCTTACGAATCGCCGCCACCGCATCGACACCATTCCAGAAAAGGTGGCTGGGGTCGAAGTTGCAACCCAGCGCTGGCCCGGTCGCGTCGCGCAGGCGCAGCATCGTCTCCACGTTATACACCAACATGCCCGGATGCATTTCAAAGGCAAACTTAAGGCCCTGATCGGCAATGAATTTTTCTGTTTCGCGCCAGTAAGGGATGGCTACCTGATTCCACTGGTAGTCCAGCATCTCCAGGAACTCCGGTGGCCAGGGGCACGTCACCCAGTTGGGCATGGCGTCGCCCGGCGCGCCCGCGGGCAGGCCAGAAAAGCCGTTAACCACCGGCACGTTGAGCAGCTTCGCCAGTTCTACCGCCTTGCGAATGACGGTGTTGGCTTCTTTCGCAGTGTCTGGGTTCGGATGGATGGGATTGTTGTGCACGCTGAGCGCGCTCAAAATCAGGCCACGCGAATGGATCGCTTCTAAATATTCATCTCGTTTGGCCTGGCTGCCCAACAGGTCATCAACCGGGCAGTGCTGGCTGCCGGGATAACCGCCCGCGCCAATTTCAACGGCCGTTACCCCCGCCGCCACCGCCTTATCCAATGCCTTTTCAAACGGTAAATTCTGAAACAAGGCTGTAAAAACGCCAATTCTCATGAGAACCTCCCAAATGGTGAGTGGTTAAGTAATTGGCAGATTCGACGTTAATCCTTTTTGAAAAACTTTCTGCCAATCAATAATGAACATTAAATGACGGAGCTCGTACGCCTAGCCACGCAAATCTGCGTGTAATGCGTAGCGGTCACTACGGTAGTAAAGCTGCAAAAACTCCATCGGAACACCAACTTCAGAATACGAAACACGCTCAATGGTCAATAGAGGAAAACCAACCACGACGTCTAAAACCTCGGCCATCTCTGCTGCCGCCGCTGCCGCCTGTATTTGCTGGCGAGCACGGGTAAGACGTATCTGATACTTATTTTTCAACATCTCACGCAAAGAGTGCGTTGTATAATCTTGCGTCAATATCCCAGGGCAATGTCGATGGGCCCAAAACGCAATCTCTACGCCAATGGGCACCCCATCGGCCAGGCGCAGACGCTCGATTCGGGCCAGAGGCTCCCCCTCTTCACTCTGTAACGCACTGGCCAACCGGTCGGAAGCAGGCACCAGGCTGGCCGAAATCAGCTTGGTCGCTGGCGTCAACCCTCGCTGCAACATATCTTCCGTAAAGCCAACAAGGCGTACCAACCCCGGCGCTGCGGTAGACGGGGCGACAAAAGTGCCGCGCCCCTGCCGACGGTAAATCAGACCATCACTAACCAGCTCATCCAATGCCTGGCGCACGGTAGCCCGGCTGACGTTATATTGCTTCATCAGGCTTGCTTCAGACGGCAGCATTTCATCGGGACGCCACTGCCCTACCAGGATTTTCTGGCGCAGCAATTGATAGATTTGCTGGTAGAGGGGGGATTTGCTTCGGTAGCCTTCGGACGGGTTCACCGTTGTGTTTGCCATTTTGGCGCTCCTAAAGATGGCGCAGCATGTACGGACAACCTGGTGGGTAACGGCCGTATACTATTCTGAATTAAGCCTGATGTCAATCAAAACACGGCAAATCAGGCAAAATATGGCTGGCTAGTGAAGAAATGCACAAAAGATTCCTTGACAATTTAGGCAAAACCAATAAACTAGGCCAAAAGCTGTAATTACAGGATTACAGGATTACAAATGGAATCAATGAGTGTGGACACGAAAATTGATCGGAGCAGCTACATCCCCTTCTATGTTCAAGTCCATGACGCCCTGAAAGAGTTCATCGAACATGGCGCAGCCAGACCAGGCGATCAAATTCCCAGTGAACCTGATCTCTGCCGGATGTTTGATGTGAGCCGCACAGTGATTCGCCAGGCCCTGCGTGGCCTGGAAAACGAAGGGCTGATTGTTCGCTTTAAAGGCAGAGGCACCTTCATTGCCGAGCCAAAAATTGGGGAAAGTCTGTTTCAAAAGCTGACAGGCTTTTACCAGGACATGTCGCAAAAAGGGCATGTGCCTGTATCCAAGGTGCTCAAACAAGCTGTCATCCCAGCCAATGCCAAAGTGGCCGCTTTTTTACAGCTGACACCCGAAACCCCAGTCATCCGCATTGACCGGGTACGCTTCGTCGAAGACGAACCCATTGTTTTTGTTACAACTTATCTCCCTCATGCGCTTTGCCCCGGCCTGGTAGAAACAGACCTGACGCGGTGCTCACTTTACGCCTACCTTGAAGAAGCATATGGTCTTGTCATAGACCGGGGCCGACGCATTTTAGAAGCCATCGTGGCGGGCGAGTACGAAGCCGGTCTCCTCGAAATCAAAGAGGGCGCACCGCTTATTTCTTTGGAAAGCATTAGCTATTTACCGGATGGAACCCCGTTGGAATATTACAAAGCCTTACACCGAGGTGATCGATCCATGTTTGAAGTGGAATTGATTCGGTCACGGGAGTAGGGGAGTCAAAACAAACGCTAACCAGTTTCTATATTTACCAGCAAAACAATTGAAAGGAGAGCTTGGCATGAAGATGAAAGTGGGCATTGACAGCTACTGTTTTCACCGTTACTTCGGCGAGGTATACCCCCATCAAACCCCGCCGCCAGAAAACGAGAAAATGTCGATGGAAGATTTTTTGGCGTTTGCCAAAAAGCTAGATGTGGATGGCGTTTCCCTGGAATCATGCTTTTTCCCCAGTTTTGACAAGGCGTGGTTTGTCGATTTGAAGGCGCAGCTGGACGAGTACGGCTTTGACCGTGTGTATGCCTGGGGCCATCCCGACGGCCTGGAAGCGGGCAAAAATCGCGCTGCTTTTAACGACATGATTGCCCAGATTCCCAATGCCAAACTGATTGGCGCTCCGGTGATGCGCGTGGTCGCCAGCAGCCTGATGTTCCGCTTTGAGCCGCACGGTCCGCAGCTTGATATTTTGGTGGATTGGTTCAAAGAAGCCGTCAAGGTGGCGGAAGAATACGATGTGAAGCTGGCCGTGGAAAACCACATCGACTACACCGCCGATGAGTGTGTCGAACTCCTGGATCGAGTGAATTCACCTTATCTTGGGCTCAATCTGGACACCGGCAACTTTTTGCGGCTGCTGGACGATCCGATCGAAGGGGCCAAGAAGCTGGCCAACCGGGTGTACGCCACCCACATTAAAGATTTGAAGCCGGTGAAAGATCTCGATGCCCGTGAATGGTACTTCTTCTCTTCGACGCCGGTGGGTGATGGGTTGGTGAACAACCAGAAGCTGGCCCAGATTTTGTATGACGCCAACTACCAGGGCTTCCTGGCGGTGGAGACGGATTCGCTGCACCCGGATTACGCCAACCGGGAGCATTGGGCAGTGGAGCAGAGCGTAGCGCGGCTGAAGGAAATTGCGGCCAACGTCAAGTAGGCTGTTTTTGCCGCCATCTGGCGAGAGGAGGAAATGATGAAGACGATGAATGTGGCCATCATTGGCACGAAGTTTATGGGGAAAGCGCACAGCAATGCCTGGCTCAACGCACCCCGCTTTTTTGACATGGGGATCAAGCCGGTGTTGAAGGTGGCCTGCGGCCAAAATGAGGCAGAGCTGAAGGCGTTTGCCGAGCGTTGGGGCTGGGAAGAGACGGAAACCGATTGGCGCAAGGTGATCGAGCGGGACGATGTGGACATTGTGGATATTTCGGTGCCCACGTATCTGCACCGGGATATTGCGGTCGCAGCCGCCCAGGCGGGCAAACATATCTTTTGCGAAAAGCCATTTGCCCTGACGCTGGCTGAAGCGCAAGCGATGTACGATGCGGCTAAAGAGGCTGGCATTGTTCACTACCTAAACCACAATTACCGCCGCTGCCCGGCCGTGATGCTGGCCAAACGGTTGATTGACGAGGGGAAAATCGGCCGTATTTTCCATTGGCGTGGCACGTATTTGCAGGATTGGATTGTTGATCCCGACTTTCCCCTCACCTGGCACCTGCGGGCCGAAACGGCCGGAACCGGACCACACGGCGATTTAAATTCGCACAGCATTGACCTGGCCCGCTTTTTGGTAGGCGATGTCAAGGCGGTGGCGGCGATGATGACCACGTTTATTAAGGAACGGCCGCTTCCCGGTGCCGGGGCCGCTACTTTCAGCGCAGGTTCGGGTGAATCAACTGAAATGGGCCAGGTGACGGTGGATGACGCTTCCTTTATGCTGGCCGAGTTTGAGAACGGCGCGCTGGGCACGTTTGAGGCATCACGCTTTGCCCCTGGCCGTAAAAATTACAACTACTTCGAAATCTACGGCAGCAACGGCAGCCTGGTGTTCAACCTGGAGCGCATGAACGAACTTCAGCTTTTCCTGCGCGACGACCCGGCTTATGCCCAGGGCTTCCGCACCATCATCGCCACCGAGGGCGGGCAGCATGCGTACGTGGCCAACTGGTGGCCGCCGGGGCACATCATTGGTTACGAGCATGAGTTCCACCACGCCGTGGTTGACTTCATGAAGGCCATTGAAACCGGTGGGGAAATCCGGCCCAACTTCTACGATGGCGTGAAAGAAGTTGAGGTGCTGCAAGCAGGTATTCAATCAGCACAGTCGGGGCAGCGGGTGGCCATTGCTTCGCTGAGTTCGTAAGAAACCGGCAAATCCCAACATTTCTAACAGTTAGCGACTGGTCTGGTGCACTTTTCCAGACCAGTCTGCCCTTTGTTTTTTGCACGTATGGAGCATGTCGTGAAATTTGGCGCAAACACCTTTATTTGGGCTTCCCCTTTTACAACCGATACCCATCTTGGTCTGCTAGATAAAGCGGCGGCGATGGGCTTTGATCTGCTGGAAGTTGCCGTGGAAGATCCGGCCCTGATTGATGTGCCTGTTTTGCGCCGTGCCGCCGCTGCTGCGGGCGTCGGCGTGCTGGTCTGTGGCGCTTTTGGGCCAGACCGGAATTTGAGCAGTGCGGAAACGGCCGTTCACCAGCAAGCCGCCGATTATCTGCGTTGGTGTATCGACGCGGCGGCGGAACTGAGTTCGCCCATTGTCTCTGGCCCGATGTATTCGGCCGTGGGCAAACCGCGATTGGAAACGGCCGCTGCCCGCCGGGAAGAGTGGCAGCGTGCCGTTTCCAATCTGCACAAATGGGGCAGCTATGCCCAACAGCAAGGCGTCCGGCTGGCGCTGGAACCGCTGAACCGGTTTGAAACCGACATGATCAACGTCGTCGATCAGGGGCTGGCGCTGCTGACCGAAGTAGAGTGCGACGCCGTGGGGCTGCACCTGGACACCTTCCACATGCACCTGGAGGAAAAAGATTCGGCCGCGGCCATTCGCCGGGCGGGATCGCGCATTTATCACGTTCATGCCTGCGAAAATGACCGGGGCATTCCAGGTACCGGGCAGGTGAACTGGAGCGGCATTGCTCAGGCGTTAGGTGAGGTCGGCTACGATGGCACGGTGGTGATTGAATCGTTCACGCCAGAAGTGCAATCCATCGCCCGCGCCGTGTGCATCTGGCGCGACATAGCGCCCGATCAGGACAGCATCGCCGCCCAAGGCCTCGCTTTTCTAAAGCCTTTACTCACTGATTGATGGTGTTTCCCAAGGAGATCAGCCCAATGGCGAATGCTCAGTTACCTATCCTGGAAGCAAGAAATATCACCAAACGTTTTCCCGGTGTGGTGGCGCTGAACGATGTCTCGATCCAGTTTATGCCGGGTGAAGTCCATGCAGTGGTGGGCGAAAACGGTGCGGGCAAGTCCACGCTGATGAAACTCCTGGCGGGCGCTTATACCCCAGACGAAGGCGAACTGTTCTTCCAGGGCAGCTCGATCAGCTTCAACCATCCGCGCGAGGCGCAGGAAGTGGGTATCAGCATCATTTATCAGGAATTTAACCTGTTGCCAGAGCGGACCGTGGCCCAGAATATCTTTTTGGGGCGTGAACCCAGCCGTTACGGGGTCGTTGACCAGCGCCAGCTCATGCGCCAGACGCAAGCGGTGCTGCAGCGAGTTGGGGCAGAAACGATGATTTCGCCCGACGCCGAAGTAAAGACCTTGTCGATTGCCCAGCAGCAGTTGGTGGAAATTGCCAAGGCGCTGTCGTTTGACTCCAAAGTGTTGATCATGGATGAGCCAACGGCCGCTTTAGCCACCCACGAAGTCGAAATTTTGACCCGGCTCATTCACAAGCTCATCGCCAACGGCATGGCCGTGATTTTCATTTCCCACCGCTTTACCGAGGTGTTTGACCTGGCCAAAATGATTACGGTGTTGAAAGATGGCCAGCACGTGGCCACCGTGGCGGCGGACGCGGCCACGCCCTCCCAGGTCATCACCATGATGGTAGGGCGGGAACTGGACCAATATTTCCCGGAGCTGGCCCGCGCCGACGAGATTGGCGCGGTGGCGCTGGAAGTGGTGAACGGCAGCAATGCCAAGCTGCACGACATCAGCCTGAAGCTGCGGGCTGGGGAAATTGTGGGAGTTTCTGGGCTGCAAGGATCGGGCCGCACGGAGCTGGCGCAGGCTATTTTTGGGGTGGAGCCATTTACCAGCGGCCGTATTTTGGTGAAGGGCACGGAACGGCCGATTAAAACCCCAAAAGCTGCGATTAATCTGCGCATGGGGTTTGTCACAGAAGACCGCAAAGCCGAAGGCATCTTCCCCAACCAGCCGCTGAATGACAACATTCTGGCACCGGTGCGGGCCTTGCAGGCGCTGCTGCGCCGCATCAAGCGTTTTGGTACGGCCGAAAAACCGCAGTTGGTTCTCGAACTCGTGCAGCAGGTGGACGTGCGCACGCCCAGCATCCAGCAGGAAGTGCAGTACCTCAGCGGCGGCAACCAGCAGAAGGTGGTGCTGGCCAAGTGGCTGGCTTCTACCTGCGACATCCTCATTTTTGATGAACCAACCCGGGGCATTGACGTGGATGCCAAGGCCAGCATTCACGAGATGATTCGCGATCTGGCGCAGGCGGGTACGGCCGTTCTCATGATTTCCTCTGAGCTGCCCGAAGTGATCGGCATGAGCGACCGCATTGTGGTGATGTGGGACGGCCGTATCAGCGGGGAGCTGCCCGCCGGTGCCGGTGAAGAAGCGATCATGCACCTGGCGACCGGCCATCAAGAGTCCCACCGCACCGCCGTGCCGGAACCACGCGGGGAAGGAACGTTAGAGCTATGACCGTGAAAACCTTATCCAACGTGCGCTCCCTGATGCGCGAGACCCGGCTGCCGCCCGTGTACGCCATTCTGGTGGTGGTATTTGTGGCCGCCGTGGTGCTAGACGCCATCTTTGGCCGCGGCCAGATTACCTCCAGCACCATTCTCACCAACATGGTGGTGCGCTCGGTGGCCCTGGGCATTGTGGCCATGGGGCAGACGTTTGTCATGCTGGCCGCGTCAATTGATTTGTCGGTGGCGTATTTGATCAGCGTAACGGCCGTGATGGCTTCTTACCTCATGCAGGGTGATCCCAACCGGGTGCCGATGGCGGTAGCGGCCGTTTTTGGCATTGGCGCGGTGGTGGGGCTGGTGAATGGCCTGATTGTGAGCAAGCTGAAGGTGAACCCGTTTATCGCCACGCTGGGCGTGGGATTGGTGCTCAAAGGGCTGCTCAACGCCAGCTTTGAAACGTTTGTCGGCGCAGTGCCGCGCAGCTTCCAGACGCTCGGCTATGGCCAGATTGGCCCCATTCCTATCTCCATTTTGGTGCTTCTGGCGGTCACCATCATTGGCGCCCTGGTACTCAGCCGCACCAAGTTTGGCGCGCACCTGTACGCCGTTGGGGGCAATGTCGAAACATCGCGCCTCTCTGGCCTGCGCACCGACCGGGTGATTATTTTGGCGCACGTGATTTGTAGTTTAACGGCCGTCCTCACCGGGCTGTTTGTCGTCAGCCGTTTGCGGTCCGGCGCACCCTGGGTGGGCACAGATGGGTTGTACGATTTGGAATCGATTGCCGCTGTGGTGGTCGGCGGCACGGCGCTTTCCGGCGGTAAAGGCGGCGTGGTGGGAACACTGGCGGGGGTGTTGATCTTTGGCATCCTGGACACCATGTTCAACCAGCTGGGCGTCGACACCTTCCTGAAACAGGTTCTGCGCGGCGCCATCATCATCCTGGCCGTGGCCAGCTATACCATTCGCTCGCGGGAAAAAGCCGCTTAGGAGAGAAAACTATGGCGCAACTTTCAACCATCGGGCAAGAAAAATCATGGCGCGACCGGATTCTCTCTGGACTGCGCAGCGTTTCGCCCATCTACGTGGTGCTTATTCTGCTGCTCATCGGCATTGGCACGCAAAACCCGGTCTTTTTGGAACCGTCGGGCATTCTCAACTTACTGCGCCGGGCCGCGCCGCTGATGATTTTGACGGCCGGGCAGCTTTTTGTCATCGTGTCGGGCGGCTTTGATCTGTCCGTGGGGTCCATTATGTCCCTGACGGTCATTGGCGCTTCGCTGCTGATCAACAATGATCCAACCAACGCCTGGTGGGTCATCCTGGTGCTGTTTGGCATCGGCATTGTGGCCGGGCTGATCAACGGCGCACTGGTCTCGTACCTCAAGGTGCCGTCGCTCATTGCCACGCTGGGGATGCTGCTGGCCTTACGCGGGGCCGGGCTGTACTGGACCGGCGGTGCGCCGCGCGGCTACCTCACCGACAACTTCCGCGCCTTTGGCCGGGGCTGGCTGGAGCCAGTGCCCTGGGTGGAGCGCTTCCCGTACGCCGTCATTGTGCTGATTGTGGTCAGCGCCATCCTGATTTATCTGTTCCACTACACCAATCTGGGCCGCCAGCTGCTGGCCGTGGGTGACAATCCGCGCGCCGCCAAACTGGCGGGCATCCAGGTGGAAAAGATGCGCATTGTTGCTTTTGCGGTGTCGGCGGTAACGGCCGTTATCGCCGGTATCTTGCAAGGTGGATTTGGCGGCGTCAATCCCGATGCTGGAGATGGCTATGAGCTTCAGGCAATTTCTGCGGCCGTTTTGGGTGGCGCGGTGCTCCTGGGCGGGCGCGGGTCTGTCCCGGCAGCCATTGCCGGGGCGCTGGCGCTGGAAGCGCTGTTTACCCTTTTGAATTTGCTGGGGCTGCCCAAACCGCTGCGCGATGCAGTACAAGGACTCATCATTATTGGCGCGGTGGCTTACGCTGCTTTTAGCGGCCGCCGCTCTCGTTAACCGATAAAAATAATAAGGAGGTGACGCTCTCAGAAAGACAGACACTTTTCGACAAAGTTTTTCACTATTTACTTCTTATATCGGAGGAGATTCTCAATGTTAAACAAGAACAAAAAGCGTTCCTGGTTGGTGTTATTGGCTCTGGTCGCCCTGATTTTTGGGCTGGTGGCCTGCGGTGGTAGCGACACAGAAGAACCGGCTGGTGATGACACGGCTGCTGAAGATACGGCCGTTGAAGAACCCGCCGCCGAAGAACCGGCTGTGGAAGAACCCGTTGCCGCCGGGCTGGAAAGCGATGCAGCTGAAGTAAAATCCGAGTTTTTTAGCCAGGAACAGTATGATCGTTCCATGCGCCAGATGACCCTGACCGCGGAAGGCCCCGAAGGCGAACCCTGGTTGCAGTACCTGGAAGCCGAATTTGTGGACACCAGCGAATTTGCCAAAGATGGCCCCTACACCTTCTGCTTCTCCAATGCTGGCGTCAACAACCCGTGGCGCGTGGTTGGCTACAACACCATGCTGGCCGAAGTTGATTTGCATCCAGAAATTGAAGAGTTCATTCACGTCGATGCCGAAGGCAGTGATGAAAAGCAAATTTCCGACATTGCTGACCTGGTCGCTGGTGGCAACTGCGATGTTTTGATTGTGTCGCCCAATACAACGGCCGCTTTAACCCCCGCCGTGGAACAAGCCTGTGAAGTGCTGCCGGTTATCGTTTTCGACCGCGGTGTGTTCACCGATTGTCCCGTGAGCTTTGTCCAGCCCATCGGCGGTTACGCCTTTGGTGAGGCAGGCGCCCGCTACATCATCGACAACTGTGGCGACGATTGTAACGTGCTGGCCTTGCGCATTCTGCCCGGTGTGGATGTGTTGGAAGAGCGTTGGGCATCGGCAAAACTGGCGTTTGAAGGAGCTGGCAATATCAACGTCATCGGTGTGGAGTTTGGTGATGGCGACAATGCCAAGGTGAAGTCAATCGTGACCGATTACCTGGATCGTTTTGGCCAGATCGACGCCGTGTGGATGGATGCTGGGGCAACGGCCGTTGCCGCCCTCGAAGCGTTTGAAGACGCTGGCCAGCCCTACCCCATCATCGTCGGTGAAGATCAGCAAGACTTCCTGGTGAAATGGCAAGAGAATGGCCTCTCCGGCATCGCGCCTACCTTCCCCACCTTCCAATGGCGCACGCCCATCATCGCCGGTCTGCGCATCATGAACGGGGAAGAACTGCCCGCTGTCTGGCGTCTACCCCAACCCATCATCACCAACGACAACCTCGATCAATACGTCCAACCCAACATGCCCCCGCTGCACTACGCCATGTGCGGCTGTGAAGGCATGCCCGATTTCCCGGGTCGTTGGGGCGGTGAATAACACTTTCTAGAAATAGCTGTGGGTTTGGCTGGCCAGACCCACAGCTATTTTTCACCTCAGGGGGACTCAGATGATTGAAATAGGGTTTCATACCGACGCGTTTAACAGCTCTTATTGGAATTTTGAACAGTGCCTGCAATGGGCCCACCAAAATGAGGTTCATTACATCGAATGTGGCACGATTGACGGCGTAAGCTGGCTGCATGGTCTGGGCTATCAGCCGCACGTCGCTTTATGGGAAGACCCGGTTGCCCTGCGCCAGAAGATGGACAGCTACGGCGTCAAATTTTCGCAGCTAGATGCTGCCTATCCGCTCTCACTGCCCAATGCGGTTTCGCTGGGCACCCGTTACATCATCAACTCCATCCGCTGGGCGCACCTGGCAGGCTGCACCCACATCGACACCACCGACCATATGCACAAACCGGCCGGGCAAACCGATGCTGAAGCGCTGGAGATGATGAAGCGCATTTATGGCGAGGTGTTGGAAACGGCCGTTCACTACAACATGATCATTAACATCGAACCCCACGGCTACTACACCACCAAACCCGACTTCATGGCCCAAATGCTGGACTTCTTCGATACGCCCCTGCTGCGCATGAACATGGACACCGGCAACACCTTCATCGCCGGGCAAGACCCCGTCGCCTTTCTCACCCGCTTCAAGGACCGCGTCAGCCATGTGCACGTCAAGGACGTCAGCCAGACGCTGGCCGCTTCCCTGCGTGGCGAGCTCACCGGTATTGCCGTCAGCCAGACCGCCATCGGCGATGGCGTCAACGTAGAAAACATCAAAAAATGCTTCGACATCCTGGTAGACATCGGCTACGACGGCGTCGTCAGCATCGAATGCGAGGGTCAGGGCGGCCCGATGATCGAAAAGAGCCTGGCCTGGGTACGCGAACTGGTCGCCGACGCCAACCAACGCATCCAGCACAATTAAACATCCACAGATTCCACAGATTCAACAGAGTTCTCCTAATTTCTCTGTGTAACTCTGTTCATCTCTGTGTAACTCTGTGTTCCGTTTTTTATTTTCGCAAAGGACAACATGAGCGCAGGCTCACACCATGAATGAAAATCGTAGGTCGGATTGGCAATCCGACCCACATTTACAGAGGAGGAGACATGGCCATCAAAATTGGCGTAAATATGGAATTTGTGCGCCACCACGACAAACCGTTTGCCTGGGGCGTGGCCAAAGCGGCCGAAATTGGCTACGAATATATCGAACCAATGGTTCACCTCGGCCGTGAACTGCTCAGCGAGGCGGGCTATTTTCACTCCGTCTCCATGTACGACGATCCACTCTGGGTGCGCGACCTGTGCGCCCAGCACAACATCAAGCTGTCTGGTCTCTCTTCCCACACCCCGCTGTGCAAGCCGGAAATCAGCGTGGAATATTTAAAGATGGCCATCCGCTGGGCCGCCGACGCGGGCGCACCCGTCATCAACACCGACGAAGGCCCCAAACCCACCTGGACCAGCCGGGAGATGGATTTCACGCTGATGACCTACACGCTCAAAGAAGCGTCGCTGGTCGCCGAGCGGCACGGCATCAAAATCGGCCTGGAACCGCACCAGCAGTACAGCAAAACGCCCGATGGCCTGGACAGCATCTACAACCTGGTCGATTCCCCCGCCATCGGCATCAACTACGACACGGGCAACAGCTACCTGGCTGGCGGCTCCGATCCGTACATCTGGCTGGAGCGGGTGCGCGACCGGCTGGTGCACCTGCACGCCAAGGATATCAGCATGCAGCAGGGCGAAGCGGAGCGCGGCAAGGTCACCGGCACGCCCGTAGGCTGCGCCTGCGGTGAGGGTGTGGTGGATTGGCAGCGAGTCATCGACATCGTCAAACCCATAGCGCAGGATCGGGACATCATTTTCAGCGTGGAATGTGGCACCGTCCCAGAAGCCATACGCAGCTTTGAATATTTGTCCAAACTAATTTAAAACACAGCTCTCTGGCGAAGCATGTCCATACGAGGCGTCTTTTAGCCAAACGGCCGTCCCCTATCCACCGCTGATAAGGCTATCAACCTGTCAGGTTTGTTTAATGCGCCTGATTCAAATTGGGTGCGCGCATCATTAGGGAAAAGCAGCATGTCCGCTACTTATCTTTTGGGAATCGACTTGGGCACCAGCAGCACCAAAGCGGCGCTGTACACGGCAGACGGCCGTCTCATTACCGAATCATCCGCCGAAGTGCCCCTCTACACCCCGCGGCCCGGCGTGGTGGAGCAGGAAAACGAAGATTTCTACCGCACCGCCGCCCAAACCATCCGCCACTGCGTGCAGGCCAGCGGCATCGATCCGCGCCACATTGCCGCCCTGGCTTTCGACAGCCAGATGGCGGGCGTCGGCTTCATCGACGACAGTTACCAGGCGGTGGCCCGCTTCGATTCCTGGCTGGATATGCGCTGCCAGCCGTACATCGCACAAATCGACAAGGAATACGGCGACCTGGTGACCCGGCTCACCGGCTGCCCGCCCACCTGCGATCATGGCCCGAAGCTGGTGTGGTGGAAAGAGGAACGGCCGTCCATCTACCAACACATCGCCAAATTTGTCATGCCCTCGGCCTTCGTCGCCGGGCGCATGGCCGGGCTGCGCGCCGACGAGGCGTTTATCGACTACACCTTCCTCCACTTCACCACCCTCAGCGACGCCCAACAAGGCACCTGGTCCAGCGAGCTGTGCGCCGCCCTGGGGATCGATCCTGCCAAATTGCCGCGCATTGTAGAGCCGTGGGCTGTGGTGGGGGAAGTGACAGAAACGGCCGCTGCCGAATTTGGCCTCGCTCCCGGCACGCTCATTGCCGCGGGCTGCGGCGACCCT
>CAUJGI010000316.1 GCA_963169155.1 Chloroflexota bacterium | reverse complement strand
TTCCTGGTTTCGCACGGGCGATGCTGGCTACATTGACGATGATGGGCATGTTATTTACCTGGACCGCGTGAAAGAGATGCTGACGATGGCCAACGGCGAGAAGTTTTCGCCCCAGTTCATCGAAGGGCGGCTGAAGTTCAGCCCGTACATTCGGGACGTGATGGCCATTGGCACGGAGCGTGACTTTGTGACGGCGCTCATCGTGATGGATTACGGTAACGTGGGCAACTGGGCCGAGCGGCGCGGCCTGGGCTACACCACGTTTATCGATCTGTCGCAAAAGCCGGAAGTATACGACCTGATCCAGCAGGCAGTGGCCGAAGTGAATGAGAGTTTGCCGCCGAACGGCCGTATCCGCCGTTTTGTCCTCATGCACAAAGAGTTTGACGCCGACGAAGAAGAAATGACCCGCTCGCGTAAACTGAAGCGCAGCGTGCTCTACAGCAAGTACGACGACATCATTAAAGGCATGTACAACGGCACCGATCGTGTTGAGGTGCGGGCCACGGTGCAGTATCAGGATGGCAGTACGAGTGTGGTGGAAACGGCCGTAAAAATCGCCACTCTGTTTTAGTAATCGGTAATCGGTGTTCGTGATTGTCATTCCCGCGAAGGCGGGAATCCACGCTGTTGAAGAAGATGGATACCCGCCTACGCGGGTATGACAGCAGTAACCAACAACTAACAAACTAGTAACTACCAACGGATAATCTTATGAACTGGCAGCTACTTCCCCAATTTGCAATTACCGGCTTGCTCAACGGTGGGCCGATTGCCCTCATCGCCCTGGGCATCGTCCTCATCTTCAAATCCTCTGAGGTGTTCAACTTTGCCCAGGGGCAAATGCTCCTCATCGGCACGATAACCACCTGGTGGTTTGCCTCTGACGCGGGCCTGGGACTGCCGCTCTGGTTGGCTGTCATCTGCGCTTTGGGTGTGTCTGTGCTGCTCGGCCTGCTCATCGAGCGCCTGGCTCTGCGCCCCATGACCGGTCAGCCGCTCCTCTCGATTATTTTAATGACATTGGCCCTGGCCCAATTTTTACAAGGACTTACCATTCTTGTTTTTGGCACCGTGCAGCGCAGCTTCCCGGTTATTTTTGACGTCACCAACCCATACCAAATTACCTTGCCCTTCACCTACAATGACAACCCGATGATTGTGGTGCTGCGGCAAAATCTGGTCTGGTCTTTTGTGGTGGCCATGCTGTGCGTAACGCTGCTCGGGCTCTTTTTCCAGTACACCACCACTGGTCTGGCCATGCGCGCCACGGCCGAAGATCACGAAACGGCGCAAAGCGTGGGCATTCGCATCAACCGTGTCTTCGGTATCTCCTGGGCGATTGCGGGCGTTATTGCCGCCGTGGGCGGCATCCTCATCGCCACCGCCAGCGGTCTGGATTTGAGCCTGTCGATTGTGGTGCTGGCGGCGTTTCCGGCGGTGCTGTTGGGCGGCCTGGAATCCATTCCCGGCGCGGTGGTGGGCGGGTTGATTGTGGGGCTGGCTCAAGGGCTGGTGGCCCTGCCCAACAGCGATTTCATTTTTGGCCCGGATGCTGCCCAGGCCGTGCGCAACTCGGCGGCCATCATTCCCTACCTCATTTTGCTCGTCGTTCTGGTTTTTCGCCCGGATGGTTTGTTTGGGCAGAAGCGCATTGAGCGGATTTAGTCTGAACGCCGCCGAGGGCTAAAGCCCCCGGCTATAAGATGGAAGCCCCGTTGGGGCTAAATCCAGCCTCGCAGAGGCTTTCACAGCTAGCCGGGCCGTTTACGGCCCGGCGTACATGGCAAACAACAACTAGCCACTAACAAACTGGCAACTAGCATCTAACAACTGGAGAAGAAATGGCTGTTTTACGACCGGCAGGTGATTTTGACCGCTCTTACGAACAAGATATGGCCGTGGTGCGCCAGCGGTGGCAGTATGGGTTGCTGATCGCCTTTTTGCTCCTGCTGTTTGCCCTGCCCTACGTTGTTTCTGAATCGCTGGTTTCGCTGGTGAACCGTATCTGCATTTTTATGATTGCGGTGCAGGGCTTGAATATTCTTACTGGCTACACCGGGCAGATCTCGCTGGGGCAGGCGGCGTTTATGACCGTAGGCGGTTACGTTTCGGCGCTGCTGGTGGGGGTGGCTGGTTGGAGCTTCTTCCTGGCGCTGCCGGTGGCCGGGCTGGGGGCTGGACTGGTTGGCTTGTTGTTTGGCCTGCCTTCGCTGCGCGTCAAAGGGTTTTACCTGGTCATGGCCACCCTGAGTGCCCAATTTATTATCCCCTGGTTTACGCGTAATTTGTGGCCCGATGTGCTGAACGGGGCGCAGGGCATTAACGTGCCCGTGCCCGTGATTACGCTGCCAATCATCAGCAACACCTGCTTTTTGGGCACAACATTTGATCCAGAAACGGCCGCTTGCCTCTACCGTTTTGCTACGCCTACCCAATTTATCCACATCACCCTGGTGGTGCTCATCATCAGCACGATTGCGGCGCACAATATTTCACGCAGCCGCCTGGGGCGCGCCTTCATCTCCATCCGCGATAACGACCTTGCCGCCGAACTGCTGGGGATCAACCTGTTTGCCTACAAGCTGCGTGCCTTTTTCATCGCGTCGGTGTATGCCGGGGTGGCCGGGGCGCTGCTGGCCCACAATCTGCGCCACCTCAACTCTGAGACGATTGGCCTGAATGACTCCATTTTCATGTTGGGCATGTTGATTGTGGGCGGGCTGGGCACCAGCGTGGGCCCGATTTTTGGCGCCACGCTCATCATTCTGTTGGAAGAGCTGGCCACGCTGCTAACTCCACCTATCATTGCCCTGTTCCCGGAAAATGCCGGTGGGATTGGGGCGGCGCTACGGCCGTTTATCTTTGGCCTGGCGCTTACTGTCTTCCTGATTTTTGAACCCCGTGGGCTGGCGTATCGTTGGCGGCTCATTAAAGCTGCCTGGCGATTACGGCCGTTTGCCCGCTAGATGTAAGTAGCGGCTGGTGGTTAGTGGTTGGTTTCCCATCCTGGCAACCAACCACTCGCCACTAACCACTTTTTGCCAAGGAGGTGAAATTTCACAAACCATTTCACAGAAGTTGACGATCTTTATTTAACCAAGAAAAGGAGAGAGTAAACACATGAAGAAATTACCCGTTTTTACGCTGCTGTTTTTGCTGGTAGGTGCCCTGTTTTTGGTCGCCTGCGGCAGCCCTGCTGAAGTCCAGGAAGCTGTTGAAGATGCGGTGAACGAAGTGGCCCCCACCCTGGAAGCCGCCGCTGAGGAACTTGCGCCGACGGTGGAAGCGGCCGTTGAAGAAATGGCCCCTACGCTTGAAGCTGTCGCCACCGACGTCGCCGAAGAAGTAGAAGAAGCTATCGAAGCAACGGAAGTGCCTGCGGAAGAACCCGCGGCCGAACTTCGTACCGACAACCTCGAAGGCGAAACCATCACCTTCTATCACTTTGGTGACCTGTCTGGCCCGCTGGCGGGCATTACCGGTCCGCTGATCAATGGGTTTAACGACGCGGTAGCGGCCGTTAACGCCAACGGCGGTATTCGCGGCGCGCAGATCGAGCTGCAATTCACCGACACCCAATCCAGCGTCGATGAAGCTGTGGCTGCGTACGACCGCTACACCTCTGAAGACGACAACAGTCTTGTTATGTTTACCTATGGCTCTGGCGATGGCGAAGCCCTGGCCAGCCGCTTTGTCGAAGACCAGA
>CAUJGI010000315.1 GCA_963169155.1 Chloroflexota bacterium | reverse complement strand
CGCTTGCTTTTGCGCGTCGTAGTGGTCGCGGTCGAACGGGCCGAACGGGTTGGTTTGCACCAACTGGCCGACTTTTTCGGGCAGGGTCATTTGGGCCAGCAGCGCGTCGACGCGCGCCTCGGTGGCCGGGTCGAGTTGGTTGTAGGTGGTGATGTGGTTGTCCATTTTTCTCACTTTTGGGGATTGAGTCATTGAGTCATTGGGTAATTAGGTAATTGAGTAATTACCCAATGACCCAATTACCTGATTACAAATTCTATCTGCCCATCGCTGGTGTTTAGGGTTTGGCGGGTGGTGCCAATGGTGACGGCGGCGGTGCCGGTGGACGGCCGTATGCTAAGCAAAATTGTATCGCCTTCTTCGGTGATGCCAGTGATTTCGCCCGTGGCGTAGTGCACCGTTACATGCTCGTTGAGCCGCCACTCCAGGGGCAGGATGAGGCCCTGGCGGGCGGGCAGGTGGATGGAACGGCCGTCAAACAGCGGTTCGTTTTGGATGGTGATGGTGGTGTCGATGGGATCGTCGTGGTAATTGTTGAGGTAGAGGAAACGGCCGTTGTCCCCCACGCTCAGCCGCACATCGGCCCAGCTGCTGAGCTTGAACAGCGGCTGGCTGCCCAGGCGGACGGCCATCTGGTGCAGGATGTCCAGGTCTTCGAGCGTTTCGGCCGTCAGGGCCGCGCCCAAAAACAGCACGGTGCCCTGGCCCACGGCCTGGACAAAACCTACCGTCTCACCGCTGGCGCGTGTGGCAAACACCTCATCGAAATCGCCCGTGTAGGATTCTACAAAGGCGGTGGGCACGTCGGTGTAGTCAAATGCGTTGATGTGGTTCTGGGTAAACGGCTTGTCGCTGGCGATTTGCTGAATGCCAAGCGCATCTTTGAGGATGGGGCACGGTTCGCCGTTAAAATCGGCCTCACACAGCCGTCCGATTAATGCCAGCTTGCCGCCAGAATTGACATAATCTACCAACTTTTGTTGTACTTCGGCGGGACACTGCTTTTCCATCATCACCCACAGCAGCGGCGTTTGGGCCACGTTCAGGGTGGTGCGGGTTAGCTCGACCATATCGAAGGGGCGGTGGGTGAGGGCCAGACCACGAGCGATGAAGTCACACAGCACCACTTCGCGCTGGTGGGTGATGACGTGGGTGGCCTCTTTCGTGGCGGCGCTGCTCACCTCGGTCATGAAGTTGTCCAGCAAAAAGCCGATGGTGGTAACGGTTTGCGGCTGGGCCAGCACCAGGTCTGCGCCGTAAGCGTTTAGTACGCTAGAAAGCTTCGGATAGCGATGATAGTGTTGCCGTACCGTGCCATCTTTGCGCACCGGATGGCCCCAGTTGTGCCGCTTGATCGGGCTTAACACGGGGTCGTTTTCACCATCAAAAAAGAGGTAGTGGTTGATCGCCCGCATGCCGGTGGAGAGGCACAGGCGGGTATGCAAGTCGTAAAACGACGTCTGCCCATTGCTGTAATCGTTGCTGCCGCCCGCCTGGAACTCGATGGAAAAGAGGGCCTGATCTTTGTTGTGCAGCGCCTTGGTGGTTTCGTTGACAAAGAGCAGCTGGTGGTAGTTGCCCGCGCCGATGTGCATCGGGTAAACGTCGGTGGCGCTGATCATGCCGTCCATCTCCATGATGTTGATGAGCTGAGAGAGGCCGATGGGGAACGTTTTGCCGCCGTTCATGAAGCCGTGAACGTTGACCACAGGCGGCACGTCCATGCCGTTGGCCCTCGCTTCAGTCAAGAGAACAGCCATGTATTCGTGCACGTAGTCGCGGTAAAAATGGCGGTAGTCGTCGACGACGTGGGCGGCGTGTGATTCGGCGGGTTGCATCAGGCCGCGGCGCAGGAATTGTTCCAGGTTGTGGGTGGGGTAGCGGTGGGGGAGGGTACGGCCGTATTTCCCCCGCACAAATTCGGCAAACCGGGTAAGGGTGTCTGGATTGATGTCGAAGATGTTGCGCACCCAGTGGGGCATGCCGATTTCGTTGTCCAGCTGGACCATGATAACGTTGCCGCCGTGGGTGACCTGCCGGGGCGTCAGCACCGCAAAGATCGCCTTGTACCACTTTTTGACGCAGGCCAAAAAGTCTGGATGCAGGTAGCTGACGATGTTTTGCACCTTCTCGTCCTGGCTGATAAAAGCCACCTGCGGATAGTTGGTGAACACCCAGGGCGGTATGCCTTCGTTGATCGTTTCGGCCATGATGTAGGGGCCGGGGCGGGGGATGATGAGGAAGCCCATTTCGGTGGCCAGGTCCAGAAAACCGGCCAGATCGCGCATGGGGTGGGAACGGCCGTCCACATCAGTCATATCTTCTTCGAGCTGGTGCCACAGCCAGGGAATGTAAGCGGCCACCGTGTTGAAGCCCGCCTGCCGCAGCAGGCCAAGTCGGTGCGGCCATGCCTCTTTGGGCGTGCGGAAATAGTGAAACTCACCAGCCTGAATGAGCTGTGGCTGCCCATCAAGCCAGAACTGGCCACCTTTGGCAAAAAAGTTACGCATTTTTTCTCCTTATCGGCGGGAAAAGTTTAAGACGTTGAGCGCTTTTTGAATGGTGGGGCTGTTGGTGTGCGTTTCCCAGATAAGCCGGCTCAGATAATTTTCGATCATGATCATGGAGCAGCCTTTGTGAATGGCATAGATGGAGTGGCTGTACCAGGGGGGTGAGACGGCCAGGTTGTACGATTCATAAAAGCCGTACGGTCCCCACAGGGCGGGATGGTTGTGATACACGTGTTCAATCATCGCTAACGTCTCGTCGGGCACAAAGGGGAGGCAGGCCAGAGCAGCAAAAATCGAGATGGTGCCGTGGGGGATGGGTTTTTGCAGGCTGGGGGTGCTGCCGGAAACGTCGTAGCCCCAGGGGCTGTCGCCGCAGCTGATGCCCCAGCTGTTGGCGTGGTAAGTGGGGAAGCGGACCGCATTTTCGATGCAGAAGCTGCGATTGGCCAGGCTGGCCAGCCGGGTGTTGTTAAACCAATCAATGCCGTCCGGGTCAAGATAGCGGGCCGTGTCCAGCCACGCCTCGCTGAACTGGTAGGCAAAGAGATGCCCGCCGGGATTGATGATGATTTCTTGCCCGTTGTAGAGGCCAACGTCGCGCGAGAAGCCGTGATAGAGCTGGCGGGCGATGGCCGGTTCGACGGTTTCGGCCGCTTGCAGGTACATCATTTTTTGTTCGGCGGCCATGTCCCACTGATGAATGAAGCCCGGCGCTTCGGTGACGTAGTCGCCGTCTTCGTCGGGGTTGTAGGCCATGCGGAAGAGGGTGACGCCGTCCCGCTCGAAGATGATGAAATTCCAGTCCACGCGCTCCAGCAGCTGCTGTGCCAGCTCCGAGATTTCCGGGTCCTGGAAGTAGGCGGCCGCGGTGATGACCCCGTTCAGGCAGAGCGCCGTGTCGATGGTGGAGTATTCACATTTGCGCAGGCGCGCACCGGTGGCCA
>CAUJGI010000314.1 GCA_963169155.1 Chloroflexota bacterium | reverse complement strand
GGGGGTCGGTGAGTAAGGTGCGGAACGGCCGAATCTGGAGCAGCAGGGCACCGGGCAGCAGCAGAAAGAGCAGGGTCAGCCCGACGAACCCACCGTTGTGCCACAGCAGCTGGCCGAGCTGGCGCAGCGCCTCAGGCCAGGTAAGCTGGTAGCGGCTGGTGAAGCGCAGTTCCTGCACGGCCGTTTCCGGCACGTCATGGCGCAGCGGGCCAGCCGTGAGCGCCAGGTCGGTGTCTTCCCGCAGATCGGCCGTGTACCCCCAGACCGTCACCCGGTTGTCGCGGCTGCCGCTGAGGGTGAGCTGGTACGGCCGTCCGGCCGAATTTGCCTGGACGGGAAAGCGCAGCACATAGGGCTGGTTGTGTTGCAGCTGGCGCGTGGGCAGCGTCTGGCTGGCCAGCTGGTTGCCCTGGGCGTCGCTGAGGGTGAGGGTGAAACGGCCGTTTTCTTCCGGGGTGGGATCTTCGTGGCGGGCCAGCAGCAGTTCCAGCTCACGCAGGCCGTTGTGCTGGGGCACAAAGCGGTAGGTCAGCTGCACATCGCCAGCGGGGGCAGGCGGCACGGCATTGAGCCGCCCCTGGACCACATCTTCCGCCAGGATGGGGCTGGACATGGGCAGGATGGTAGACGGCCGTAGCGGCTCGCCCTGCCAATCCCACAGCAGCACCAGAGCTTCGCCCAGCAAAACTGCCAGCCACTTTAGCCACCTGCTCGATACCAATCGCCAATCTCCAGCGGGAAAATTTGACGCAAAGGCGCAAAGAAAAAAGAAAAGCTATGCCCCTTAGTTTCCTTTGCGTTTTTTGCGTCAAAAATCTGCAAAAAGAAAAAGCCGCTCCAGTTCGGAGCGGCTTGTGTTTATCGTGTGACGCCAAGTGGATTTGAACCACTGACCTAGGGCTTATGAGTCCCTCGCTCTAACCAACTGAGCTATGGCGCCGAAAGCGAATGAAATTATAACCAACTCTACCAGCCGTGACAAATTGAATGCTGCGGCGTGCTTCGGAGTTTAGCCCAGGACCTTAAAGGGAATAGGTACAAAAATGAGCACAAAGATGACGAGCATGGCAATGCCCAGCCAGCGGCGGCGGGGGTCCAGCGGGGTAACATCATCCAGGGGTTCCGCATGGGCGCGGCCAAAGAAAAACAGCAGCACAATCCAGATGCCCCAGGTGAACGTGCTGTCGATGAGAAACGAAGCCAGCGTCAGCGCGCCCAAAACGGCCACAACGGGGATAAACAATTTCTTTGCCCGGCTGCCCAACAGTGAGTACATCACGTGTCCACCATCTAACTGGCCTACCGGCATGAGATTCAGCGCCGTTACCAGCAGCCCTACCCAGGCGGCCCAGGCCACCTGGTTGAGGTGAACGTCAAGCGTTTCACTGGGCAAAAATTGGCCAAAAATGGCAAACTTAGCCAGGTAGTACAGGACTGAATTTCCTTCCAGCAGGCCAATGGAGGACATCGCGCCCACTTCTGAGGTCATCAGGCCATAAATCAGGAGCGGGAGGGCAAAAACAAGCCCGGCCAGAGGCCCGGCCACGCCAATGTCAAATAAGGCGCGCTTGTTTTTGATAGGCGCTTTCATGCGAATCACTGCCCCCATCGTGCCAATGGGCGAAATGATCGGCAGCGGGATGAAATAAGGTAAGGTGACGGCTACTTTGTGGTAGCGGGCAGCAAAGTAATGCCCAAGCTCATGGGCACCTAGAATGAGCATGATGCTCAGGCTAAAGGGCCAGCCGCGCCAGATTTGGGTAGATTGTTCGGCTGATTCGGCATAGAAGTAAGCGGCCGTTGCCAGCGTGGAAATAATGGTGATGACAAACAGTGCCAGGTTAATGCGCCAGTCAGAGGCGGGTGGATTAAACACGTGGGGGAGGGCGACGATGGCGATACGGCCGTTGTCCTCTTCCCTGATCGTTGGCGTAAAGCCCTGGGCTTCAAACACAGCCCGCAGCTCGTCGAAACAATCAGCCGGATCTGCCAGAAAACGGCCGCGATAGCGCACAAACCCTTTTTGCGGTTCATCCAGCGTTGTATCGCCCACCACAAATAGGTGAGCCATCCCTTGACGCATCTTTTCAACTTTTTCCAGGGAAACCACTGGGGGAGGCGCGGTATAGGGAGAGAGCTGATCCATCGTTATTCGCCGCCGGGGTTGGAGGCGTCGGCTAGATCTTCGTCATCGTCTCCCCAGCTGATAATCCAGATGCAGGCCCCAGCGACCAAAACTGTCACCACAATCAGCCAGAACCACTGGCTGCCCTGCAAACCCACATCGCGCGCTTCATACACCAGCAAAATCACCATGCCCAGCGCCAAAACAAACCAGGCAGACAAATTGGGGTGGCTTGAGATCCAATTTTTTAGACTATCCATCGAGAAATACCTGTCCACAGATTTCGCAGATTACACAGATTCACTTTCAGGCGTTCACGAAATCTGTGCAACCGGTGGTTGAATATATTAACGTTCTTGATTATAAAGAAAAATTGAGTAATCAGGTAATGGCCCGATTACTCAATTACACAACGTTCATGATGCAGCAAAATCGGCGGGATGGTGAGGAACGGCCGTTAGCGACGTTATTCTTGGGCGGCTAGCCACTTTTCCAGCTCCATTGCGGCACCGGTGCCCTGGCCTACCGAGGTAGCAATCTGGCGAAAATGGGAATCCTGGATTTCACCTGCGGCATACACGCCGGGCACGCTGGTGCGGTAGCGCTCGTCGGTGATGACGTACCCTTCTTCATCCATGGCCAGCTGCCCCACCAGGAATTTGCTGTTGGGGAAATGGCCGATGAAGATGAAAACGCCATCCGTGTCCAGTTTTTGCGTTTCGCCCGTTTTTAGATTTTTGGTTTGCACGCCCTGCACCACGCCGTTGCCCTGAATCTCTTCAATGACCGTATCCCAAACGAAAGAGATTTTGGGATTGGCGAAGGCACGTTTTTGCAGCGCTGTCCCGGCGCGCAGCTCGTCGCGGCGGTGAATGACTTCCACCTTGTTGGCAAACCGGGTCAAGAAGAGCCCCTCTTCTATGGCGCTGTCACCGCCGCCGATGACCACCACATCTTTGCCGCGGAAGAAGAAGCCGTCGCAGGTGCCGCAGTAGCTGACGCCCCGGCCAATAAACGCTTCTTCGCCGGGCACGCCCAGGTGCCGTGGGGAAGCCCCGGCCGTGACGACAACGCCGTCGGCCAGGTATTCCTTGCCGTAGGTTTTGATGTAAAAGGGAGCGCCTTTGCTAAAGTCGACTTCAACCACTTCGTCGTACTCAAAGCGCGCCCCAAAGTGTTCGGCCTGCTTTTGCATCACATCTACCAGCTCCGGGCCGGTGGGCGTCTTTTCGGCGGACCAAAAGCCGGGGTAGTTTTCCACTTCGTAGGTGATGGCAATCTGGCCACCAATTTGGGTGCCGGCAATAACCAGTGGGTTCAGTTGGGCGCGGCCGGTGTAGAGTGCGGCCGTCATGCCAGCGGGACCGGAGCCAATGATAACAACGCGTTCTTTTTCCATAATAAATTGTGTACCTTCGGTTTATCTTGTCTACTTGGTAAGGATATGTTTACGCATTAGATGAACAATTTGGGTGATTTCTTACGAAAAACAGGTCTTGGCTGTGTAATTGGCAGAAAGTTTTACAAAATAAATTAGCGCGAAGTCTGCCAATTACTTGATGCAATTCTATTTTCGCCAGCCAAATGATACATCTTCGATTATATCCCAATCTTGTATCTGGATACCCGGTCGTTTGGCAGCAGAAACCTATACTTGAGGGCGTTAAGCCAAGCAAAGCGGCTGCTGGGCACCAGCGCCTGGTCATTTGTTTAATGCTTGGAAATTCAATTCCAAAGGAGAACGATATGCTACGGTATGCGCTTATTTTCCTGGTCGTGGCTTTGTTGGCCGCGTTTCTAGGGTTTGGCGGTATTGCGGGGGCTGTGGCCAGTATTGCCCAAATTCTGTTTTACACTTTTATTGCCTTTTTCATGATCAGCATCGTGGCCAACTTTTTGCGCCGGGCGTAATAAAATTGAACGGCCGTTGCCCACAGCAACAGGCCCGGAAAGTGAAATAAAAAGGGCCGGATGAGTCAATATCATCCGGCCCTTTTTTGCTTGTATGGTTAGCCGTTGGCTCAGGCTACGGCCGTTACCGGCAAGTAAATCGTAAAGGCGGTTCCTTCCCCCACCACGCTCTCCACTTCAATACGGCCGTGGTGCTCTTCGACAATCTTTTGTGCCACCGAGAGGCCCAGTCCGCTGCCTTCCGCGCTTTCGCTGCCGGGGATGCGGTAAAACCGCTCAAACAAGTGGCCAATGTCTTCTGCCTCAATGCCGGGGCCAGTATCCACTACGGCGATTTGCACCAGGTCGGGCGTACCGCTGGCGCTGAGGGTGATACGGCCGTTGACCACATTGTACTTGATGGCATTGCTCACCAGGTTCAGCAGCACTTGTTTCAGCCGGTCGGCGTCACCAATGACGGCCGTTTGGCTGCTGGCCGTGGGTAAATCCGGGGCAAACTGCGTGACAATCTCAATGCCCCGCGCCGCCGCCTGCGCCTGCGAAAGTTTCACCACATCTTCGATGATTTGCTGCACCGGCACCGCCTCGCGCGCCAGCCGCATCCGGCCAGACTCCAGCCGGGCAAAGTCCAGGAAATCCTTCGTCATTTTCGACAGCCGGTTGGATTCCTTCTTGATCATCGCTACCAGGTCGGCGTGTTTTTCCTGGGGAATTTCGGGGCGGGTGAGCAGTTCGCTGGCAGCGGAAATGGCCATCAGCGGCGTTTTCAGCTCGTGCATAATTTCGGCGATGAGGTCAGATTGGCTAAAAAGGTGGGCATTCATGATGGCCACGGCCGATTGCGACGCCAGCGCCTCCATCAGCGCCACATCCTGGCCGGTGTAGTGGACATCATCCTGCTTGTTGATGACTTCCAGTGCCCCGATGATGCCCTGGCTGGTCACCAGCGGCACGGCCAGCATCGAGCGGGTGACAAACGCCAAATCTTCATCGACGTTGGCGTAAAAGCGTTCATCGGTCTGCACGTCATCCAGAATCAGGGAACGGCCGTGTCGCACCACCCACCCGGCAATGCTGTTGTCTAGCGGCACCACGATGTCTTGCGGCACCTCACCGCGCGTGGAGGCCGCAAAATAGAGCTGCCCGGTCGCGCGGTTCACCAGCAGGATAGAGGCGGTTTCGGTGTGAGTTAGCTCCGTGGCCACGTCCATCACCAGCGACAGCAGTTCGTCCAGCCGCAGGGTGGAGCTAAGCCGCTGGCTGATTTGCAGCAGCCGCGCCAGATGCTCGGGCGAGATAGCGGTGCCTGGTTTTACGGCAGGTTTCACTTCTTCCATAAAATATGCTCGCTCTACAAATTGGTTGCTGCTTTGAGGTCATGGCGACGAAAAGGCTCAGCCAGCTGGGGCAGCAGCTCGGCCACATCTTCTCTGAACAGGAGATCGGCCTGCCGGTCCATGTGGGTGGGGCCTAAATTGACGATGATGAGCTGCGCCCCGGCTCGTTTGGCCAGCAGCGGCAGATCGCCTGCCGGGGCCACCTCTAGTGAGGAGCCCGCTACCAACATCACGTCACACATGGCGGCTTCGGCCTGGGCCAGGCGCATGACGCGGGCGGGTAAAAGCTCGCCAAATAATACAACGTTTGGTTTGATAACATGACCGCAGGTGCAGATAGGCAGCTCGCCAGTGCGGGCGTAATGCTCCAGCAAGGGTAGGGCGTCTACGTCATCGTGGCAGCCCTGGCAGGTAGCCCGGCGCAGGCTGCCGTGCACTTCGTACACCGTACGTGAGCCAGCTTTGGTATGCAGCAGGTCGATGTTTTGGGTGATGATGGCCTGCAGACGGTCGCTTGCCTCCAATGAAGCCAGGGCCAGGTGGGCGGGATTGGGCTGGGCGTTGAGAACGGTTTCGGCCAACGGCCGTAACCAATCAAAAAACACGGCGGGGTTGTGCCGAAAGGCATAAATCGAGGCGACCTCCATCGGGTCTACGTCGTCCCACACGCCGGATTCGGGGCTGCGAAAATCGGGAATGCCAGAGGGGGTGCTGATGCCGGCTCCGGTCAGCGCCACCACACGTTTGGCCTGGCGCAGCAGTTCGATGGCACGGGCGACGGTGGGAATTGTGGTCATGGGTTACCAACTACGCTTTTATCAACTGCTGGGCAATTTGCCGGATCAGGAGCGATGCTTTGGCTTGCGGGTTCAACTGCACCAGCGGGATGCTTTTGTTGACGGCCTGGTTCATTTCGGTGGGTGAAACCGGCAGGATGGCCGTCAGCGGGTGGTTAAGAAACTTCTCCAGCGATTCGTGGGGAATGGCCATGAGGCCGCTAAAGTCAAAAATAATGGCGCGTACGGCCGTTGCTGGGGGCGCAATCTCGTGTAAATGTTCCAGCAGCAGGCGGGCATTGGCCAGGGCCACCCGCTCCGGGCGCAGGCAAACGATAATCTGGTTGGCCTGGGCCAAAACGGACTCCACCACCTCGGTTAGCTGGTGGCCGCAGTCGATGATCAGGTGATGGCCGGGCTTGATGAGCGGCTGCAGCAGGTT
>CAUJGI010000313.1 GCA_963169155.1 Chloroflexota bacterium | reverse complement strand
GCCCCGGCTCGGCCCATCGCTCCTTGCGGACTTCATCAATGTTTGAGGTTACGATCATGGTTTTTCCTTTTTAGGAACACAGAGGTTCACAGAGGCGTTCAACATGGTCCTGCGCGCACCACGATGAATGAAAATTAGTAGGACGATTTTGCAAATCGTCCGGGCGATTTACCAAATCGCCCTACATTTGCGTAGGAGACACAGAGTTTCACAGAGAGAAAAATCTGTGTAATGGTTCGGCTCTGCTCACCACAAACCTGTGCAATCTGTGGATTATGTTTTTGCCTGCTCAATTTGAGCAAAAAGCAGCGACAAGATGGCTTCGGGGGTCTGTGCGTCTGGCCAGATGCCTTGTTCGGCTTGCAGAACGGCCGTTTGCAAAACCGCATTCACCGGCGTCGGTACGCCACAACGACGACCCGCTGCCACCACCGCGCCACAAATTGCGCCAATCTCGGTGGGACGGCCGTTGGCCACATCCTGCCGCATCGACGAGTGATTGGCGGCTGTAGCTTGGGCCACAGCCAGCGCCTGCACTGCGGCCTCGAAGGGCAGCTGAATGTTTTGCGCCGCGGCCACCTGCGCCACCTCTTGCGCTGCCTGCATCATCAGCTGCTGCGCGGCGGCATTTTCCGCCAGAAAACCGTTGGGCACCTGCAAAACGGCCGTCAGTGGATTGATTCCCGCATTGACCGCCAGCTTGCCCCACACCAACCCTTCGGCATTGGCCGCCAGGCTCGTGGCGAATCCGGCCGCCTGAAACAGTTCGACAATGGTTTGGGGGGCAACGGCCGTATCAGCCTCGGCAAGGGTGGTGTGCCCGGTGCCCGCGTGGCGCACCACACCCGGCGCCAGCAGCGCCGCTCCTTCGGAAGTAATGCCCAGGTTGGCGCGGTTGGAACCGAGAACGGCCGTCAGCTGTTCCAAATTGCCCAGCCCGTTTTGTAGCGTCAGCGCCACACCGGTGGGGGCCAACAGCTGCCGGGCCATCTCGGCCGCTTGGCGGGTTTGGTGGCTTTTCACCAAAATCAGGGCCAGATCGGCGGGTGCGGCCGTTGCCGGATCGTGGGTGGCGGCGAGGGGGATGGTGTGGGAACGGCCGTCTGGCGCGATGAAGCGTAAGCCGTTTTGGCGCAGCGCGGCCAGTTGGGCGGGCCAATGCCCTACCAGCGTCACCTCGGCCACCTGGCTCAGCTTTGCGCCAAACAGGCAGCCCATCGCCCCAATCCCGATAATCGCAAGGCGCATCTTACCGCCCGGCCACCGCCGCCAGAAAGGCGACTTCTTCGGCTTCGTTCATGGGATAGGTGTGCTCTTCGGCGGGAAATTCGCGGCGGCGCACTTCATCGGCATAGGTTTGAACGGCCGTCACAATCTTTTCGCCAATCGGGCCGTACTCCTTCACAAAACGCGGCTGGAGCCGGTCGTACAGCCCCAGCATGTCGTGGTAGACCAGCACCTGGCCGTCGCAGCCCACGCCCGCGCCAATGCCGATGGTGGCAATGGTGAGCTGCTGTGAGATGTAGGTGGCCACCGGGGCGGGCACGGCTTCCAGCACGAGCGAAAAGCAGCCCGCTTCTTGCAGCGCCAGGGCATCTTGCAGCAGGGCTTGGGCGGAAGCGGCCGTTTTCCCCTGAATGCGATAGCCACCCAACTGGGACACCGTTTGCGGCGTCAGGCCAATGTGCCCCATCACCGGAATGCCTGCGCGGACGATGGCCCGCACCGTGTCGGCGATTTCGCGGCCGCCTTCCACCTTCACGCAGTCCATACCCGCCTCCTTGAGGAAGCGCCCGGCGTTGCGCACCGCTTCGGCCACGTCGGCCTGGTAGCTCATAAACGGCATATCACCGACCAGGAAAGCGGCCGTTGTGCCCCGGGCGACGGCTTTGCAGTGATGTATCATCTCATCCATCGTCACCTGGGTGGTGCCCGAATAGCCCAGCATCACCATACCCAACGAATCCCCCACCAAAATAATGTCGATGTCGGCCTGATCCACCAGGATGGCGGCGGTGAAATCATAGGCCGTCAGCATAGTAATGGGGATGTTGTTTTGCTTGCGCTTTTGAATATCAAGAATCGTTACCTTCTTTCGGCTCATAGCAATTTCCTCTCATTTGGGGCAAAAACAGCGTGTTTTGTAAACAATTTTACCGTCAGAATGACTACCATCTTAGTGAGTTATGCTGGGAATAGAACGATAATGCAAGTAGATTCGCTTACAAATTTTCTTGGAGAGTTCGTGATGAATTGGCTACCAGTATTTATTCTCATAACCATACTTGTTGTAACCTTCATTCCCACGCCTAAATCTGAAGAATCCAACGATAATTTGTCTTGCTAATTTGGTTGGCGTCTTGCGGTAAGGTCTTCGTTCACGGTCTGCAATTTTTTCCCCTGCTTTTTGTCGTGTTAAAATTGAATCATGTCTGACGGTTTACTTGATCCGCGTATTGTTCGTATGCCGCCGTTGGCTGAGGGTGAGTGGCTCAACGGCCGTCCTCAACCACACGAACTGGCGCCCGCCCCCAATCCACTGCGCGGTCAGGTTGTGCTTATCGACTTCTGGGATTATACCTGCATTAACTGCCTGCGGACGCTCCCGTATCTGAAACAGTGGCACCAACGATACGCCGAACATGGGCTGGTGATCATTGGCATTCACACGCCGGAGTTTCGCTTTGCCCATTTTCGCCAACATCTCGAAGCCGCTATTGCTGAGTATGAAATTCCCTATCCTGTCTTGCTAGACAATACGCAGGAAAATTGGACCCGGTTTGCCGCCAGGGCGTGGCCCACCAAGTTCCTCATCGACGTGGCTGGCTACGTGCGCTTTCGCCGCCAGGGGGAAGGGTATTACCAGGAAACGGAGCAGGCCATCCAGATGCTGCTGCGCCAGCGCCAGCCGGGTATTTCGCTGCCGGATTTGCTGCCGCCCTTACGCGCCGAGGATGCGTCCGGGGCGGTGTGCTACCGGCCCACGCCGGAGCTGTACGCTGGTTTCCAGGGGGGTGGGCTGTTTGGCGGGGCGCTGGGCAACCCGGAAGGATACCTGCCCAACAATTCGGTGATTTACCAGCTGCCGCCCGCCAAGGTGTGGCAGGCGGGTCAATTTTTTGTCGATGGCATCTGGCGGGCCTGGCCAGAGGCGCTGGCCTTCGCCGGGGAGCAGGGTGGGGAGATTGTGCTGCCGTATACGGCCGTTGCCGTCAACGCTGTTCTGGCCCCGACGGCCGATCCCGTTGAAGCGGCCCTGCAAATGAAGCCAACAGAAGCCGATCCCATCATCGAGGTGGTGCAAGACGGCCGTTACCTGACCCAAGAAGAGGCGGGCAGTGTTGTACTGTGGGGGTAATACGGCCGTAGTTACGTGTGCATCGTCCGACCGCGCATGGTGATGCTGGTCAACAACCCCGACTTTGTCCCGCACACGCTGTGGCTTACCTTCCAGGAGCGCGGGCTGGCGCTGTATTCCTTCACCTTTACCGGCTGTGTGGCCTCGCCCAACAATCGCCCCAACGCCGACACTTTCCGCGTTCCCTGAGTGAAGCGTGAAACGTGATGCGTGAAAAATCACGTTTCACGCATCACGCTGCTTAAACTGCTGGCTCAGGTCGGCCGCGTCGGCTTGCAGG
>CAUJGI010000312.1 GCA_963169155.1 Chloroflexota bacterium | reverse complement strand
AATAGGTGGTGGGCGCGCCGCGCAAAGTCAGCAGCAGCATGTTGGCCACGCGGGCCTGGTCCTTGCCTACGCGGGTGGCAATGCGGTGCTGATCGTGGTTGCCCAGCACCCAGTTGGGCGTGGCCCCGGCGGGCAGCGCGGCTTCGTAGCTGTCGACCATCTGGCGGATGTTCTGCGCCTGCCATTTGGCGTGAATGAGGTGGAAGTTAAACGGCATGTGGCATTCATCAAAATCGTCGCCGTAGTAGCTCATCAACTGGTCATAGGGCAGGTAAATTTCGCCCACCATCATGCGCTCATCGTATTCATCCAGCACGGCGCGCATCCTGCGGATGAGTTTGTGCACCTCCGGCAGATTTTGGGTGTAGATGTGGTTGAGGCTTTGGTACGGCTCCACGCCGTTCCAATCCGGGTTCGGCGGTTCGTCGCGCAGGGCGGCATCTTTCATCATCAGCCAGATCACGTCCACCCGGAAGCCATCGACCCCTTTGTCCAGCCAGAAGCGCATCACGTCTAGCATGGCGGGCAGCACGTCGGGATGGCGGTAGTTCAGCTCCGGCTGCTGGGTGACAAATTGGTGCAGGTAATATTGGCCGGTTTTCTCGTCGAAGGTCCAGGCGGGGCCACCAAAGAAGCTGAGCCAGTTGTTGGGTGGGCCGCCATCGGAGGCGGGATCGCGCCAGATGTACCAATCGCGTTTGGGATTGTCGCGGCTGCTGCGGCTTTCCTGGAACCAGGCGTGGGCGTCGGAGGTGTGGTTGGGCACCAGGTCGATGATGAGCTTGAGGTCACGAGCGTGCAGGTCAGACAGCAGGGCGTCGAAGTCGGCCATCGTGCCAAAGAGTGGATTGATGCCGACGTAATCGGCCACGTCGTAGCCAAAGTCATGCATGGGCGAGGGGTAGATGGGCGAGAGCCAGACGGCGTCGATGTTGAGGCTTTGCAGATAGTCCAGCCGCTGCCGGATGCCGGGCAGGTCGCCGATGCCGTCGTGGTTGCTGTCCTGGTAGGAACGGGGGTAAATCTGGTAAATGATGCCTTTTTGCCACCAGAGGGGATTTATGATCATGTGCTTTCTCCAATTGTCGTTGCCTAAAAA
Organism: Chloroflexota bacterium; assembly: GCA_963169155.1. Lineage (GTDB taxonomy): Bacteria > Chloroflexota > Anaerolineae > Promineifilales > Promineifilaceae > Leptofilum. Next base: position 1,877 of record CAUJGI010000312.1, on the reverse strand, counting down.
TGCAAACATAACAAAGGTAGGATGATAGGTGAAATTTGGGAATTTTCAATAAGGAACGGCCGTTTTCTACCCTTGTTATATTGCTCCCACCCATAAACCTGCCTATACTGCCTTTATCACAAGTTCAAATGGGTTAAAAACGACCCTTCACCAATTTTGCAAGTCCGCCATACAGAGCACAATCCGCAAAATGATCGTGACAGCCGAGGCCATCCAGGCTGGGCGGCTGTGCGTTGGGTTTTGGCAGGAGAGGTGCGATGCACTTTTGAAGGGCGTCGCACCTGAAAAGTTCAAAAAAGGAGGCATTTTGGGTTCAGCAGATTTTCGATTATTTGCCACAGATTTAGATGGAACGTTATTGGGGGATGCCGCTGCGGCAGCCCGGTTTAAGCGCATTTGGGAAGCGGAACCGAAGGGGAAACGGCCGCTTCTCTGTTACAGCTCTGGCCGACTGTTGGAAGATGTGCAGGAGCAGATCGCCAATGGGCTGCTGCCGCAGCCGGATTACATCATCGGTGGGGTAGGAACGGCCGTGTACGACGTGGCCCAAGGACAGCTGCTTACGCAGTTCACCGAGGTTTTGGAAGAGGGGTGGGACCGCGAAACCGTCGAGAAAGTGCTGCACGAGATTGATCTTCCCCTGGAAAAACAGCCCGAGTATTTCCAAAATGCTTTTAAGTGCAGCTGGTTTCTGAACGACGCCACTCTGGAGCAGCTAGACCGGCTGCAAGCGGCCCTGGCGGAAACGGGCGTGGCAACACACCTGGTTTACTCCAGCCGCCGCCACCTGGACATTCTGCCGCAGGGAGCTAACAAGGGCAACGCGCTGCGCTGGCTGCTGCACTATTTGCAGATTCCTCTCAATGCCGTGCTGGTGGCGGGGGACAGCGGCAACGACAGCGCCATGTTCCGCCTGAAGGGGGTGCGGGGCATCATTCCGGGCAATGCCCAGCCGGAGCTGTTGGCCGAGGCTGATGGGATGCCGCTGTACGTCGGGCCGCCCGGCGAGGTATGCGCCCAGGCGGTGCTGGCGGGTCTGGCGCATTTTGGCGTGTTGGCGGTGGTAGATGAACGTGATGCGTAAAAGATGAATTTCTTACGTTTTACGGCCGTTTACCCTGCAGTGCCCCGAAAAGGAGATACTGTTTCATGGATATGTTTGAGCAGTCGATGAACAACATTTTAATGATTTCACTACATGGCTATGTGTCGGCTGAACCAGAACTGGGCAAGCCAGATACCGGTGGTCAGGTGGTCTACGTGCTGGAGCTGGCCAAACGCTTTAGCCGCCTGGGTCGCCGCGTCGATTTGGTGACGCGGCGCTTTGAAGGCCAGCCGGAATATGACGATATCAACGAAAATTTACGCGTCTGGCGCATTCCGTTTGGTGGATCGGAGTTTATTCGCAAGGAGGATATGCACGACCACATCGGCAATTTTGTGACGAACCTACTCTCGGCCATTCGCTTGCGCAACGTGCGCTACGATGTGATCTACTCGCACTACTGGGATGCGGGCTGGGCCGGGCAAAAAATTGCCGAAGAGCTGGAGGTGCGGCACGTGCACACGCCGCACTCGTTGGGGGCGTGGAAGCAGGAAAATATGAGCACCGACCTGAGTGAAGAGGAAATGGAGGAGACGTATCGCTTCAAGGAGCGGATTCGCAAGGAGTTCCTGGTGTACCAGATGTGTGACCACGTCATTGCCACCACGGAGCCGCAGGCGGAGCTGCTGAAGCGAGATTACGACCTGCTGAGCCAGCGTATGACGGTGGTGCCGCCGGGCATGGACGAAGGCCGCTTTTCCCCCTTCCGCCAGGCGGAGATCAAAGATTTGCAAAAGAAGTACGGTTTGCTGGCGCACGATGTGTTGACGCT
>CAUJGI010000311.1 GCA_963169155.1 Chloroflexota bacterium | reverse complement strand
AAGTGCCGATACGCCGCCTCGTACTCTAGAATGGCTTCGCTAAATGGAACGCTTTTCCCCCGCACGATGTAGTGGATGCGCCAGTTTTGCGATCCGAAACGGCCGTCCAGCACTTCCCGCCACTGTGCCTTGGCTATCCCCGCATACCCCGGCACCCCCACCGGGATCCACACCGCTTTGAGCAGCTCTGCCTGCTCAGGTTCCAGCTCCTGCCACCAGTTCATCTGATCCATTTTCCCCGTAATCCGTGAACGGTAATCGGTTTTACCGTTCACCGATTACCGGCCACCATCAATCCCCAGCCGCAGACTGCATCTCCCCCCGCGCCAGTTGGCGGCGGAAGCGGCGGCGAATTAGCGCCAGGTTTGCTTTCTCGCGCAGCGCCACCAAAATGAGCGCCGCCAGCGTGGCAAACTGCGGCAGCAGCTGAATCAAGTTCGGCGGCAAATCCGTCACGTTTTGGATACGCACGGCAAACGCTTCGGCCAGGCCAAAGAAATAACCGGTCAGCAGCACGCCCAGCGGGTGCTGGAAGCCAAAAATGTTGGCGGTCACGGCCACCCAGCCCAGTCCGTTGCTCATGTTGCGCGTAAACAACGACAGATGCCCCACAGAGAGGAACGCGCCGCCCAGGGCACACAGCATCCCGGCAATAACCATCGCCGAAACCTGCACCCGGCGCACGTTGATGCCCAGCGTCTCTGCCGCCTGCTTGTTTTCGCCCACGGCGCGGATGTGCCGCCCAAACTTGCTGTGGAACAGCACAATGTAGCCCACAATGCAGGCCACCCAGGAGAAATAAACAATAAAGTTATAGCCACTCAAAATATCGCCCAAAATGGGAATGCTGCTCAGCAGCGGAATCTCAAAGTCTGGCAGCCGCTGAATGCTGGGGTCCGACCACGAGCCGACGTTGCCAAACAAAACGCGCATCACGTACACCGTCAGTTCGCCGATGAGCAGGTTAATGGCCAGGGCCAGAATGATGAGATTGACCTGATACCTCAAGTAGAAAAAGGCAAACAGATACCCCAGTAGCCCGCCGAGCAGCATCGCCACAAATATGCCAGCGAAGGTGTTGCCAAGATAAAACGTAGCCACGATGGCCACAAACGCGCCCAAAAGCATCTTGCCTTCCAGAGCGAGGTTCAGTACGCCAGCGCGGGCGCAAAACGCGCCACCCAGCGCCGCCAGGATAATGGGTGTTGCCAGTCGTAAGCCGCTACTCAATAGTGCGACAGTAAACAGATCGCCTTCCATTACTCTCTCTCCTCCATGGCCAGCTCAACGGCCGTTTTCTGCCCTCTAAAATGTGCCCATCGTTCCCGTAAACCACTGATGCCATCCGTGTAAAACTTCTCCGCCGCCACAAACAGAATCATCAAAGCAATGACCGTGCCGCCCAGTTCGCGCGGAATGCCCAGGTTGATCTGCAAGCCGAGCTGCGCGCCCAGCCCCACCCCGGCAAACAAAATCGCCACCAGGAACACGCCAAACGGATGCACCTGCCCCAAAATCGCCACGGAAAGCCCGGTGAAGCCTAAACCGGGAGCAAAATCCTGATTGATGCGATAATGAACGCCAATCACCTCAATGGCCCCCGCCAGACCAGCCAGCGCCCCGCTGATGAACATGCCGCGAATCGCCGCCCGGTCGTTGCGAATGCCGCCAAACAGGGCAAACAACGAGGATTGCCCCGCCATCCGCTGTTCATACCCCGGGGCCGAGCGCCACAGGTAAAAATAGACCGCCAGCACGGCGGCGATGGCAATCACAAACCCCATGCCCCATTTGGAACCGGGCATAAAAATCATCAGCTTGGCCGTCTCGTCAATCACCGGCGAATACGCCGTTGTGCCCCGATCCGCCCGCAGCGGGAAGTTAACCATATAAACCAAAACCAGCACGGCGATTTCGTTCATCACAATCGTCGTGATCACTTCGTTGATGTTCAGCTTCACCTTGAGCACGCCGGGAATCCAGCCATAGATGCCGCCAATAACCATCGCTGCCAGCATGATGACGATGGCGTGGACGACGGGCGGTAAATCAAGGGCAAACCCCAGCCAGGCGGCGGTAAGCGCGCCCAGGGCAAACTGCCCTTCCTGGCCAATGCTAAACATCCCAGAGCGGAATGCCACCACGGCCGAAAGCCCGGTAAGCATAAGCGGCGTGGCCCGTTCCAGCGTGGTGAAGAACGCGCAGCGGTTTAGCGAAGAACAGCCAAACCCGGCCTTAAACAGCTCCTCAAAAGCGGCAAAGGGAGAGTTATCGGTAAATATAATTAAAACGGCCGCTACAACCAGCCCAGAAATAACAGCCAGCAGCGGCACCAAAAATGTGTTCACACGTTGTTGTCGGTGGTAATTGTCCATGATGCTAAGCGACAACCTCCTTTTGCGGTTTGGGTACGGCCTGCACTGAGCCTGCCGAAGTCGCCGTTCCCGGCAAAGAACTCCCGCCCATCAACAAACCGATCTCTTCTTTCGTCACCGTGGTCGGATCCACCTCGCCCGCAACGGTTCCCCGGTACATCACCAGCACCCGGTCGCTGAGCGACAAAATCTCGTCCAATTCCACAGAAATTAGCAGCACCGCCGCCTGCCGATCCCGCACATCCACCAGCGAACGATGCACAAACTCAATGCTGCCCACATCCAGCCCACGCGTCGGCTGGTTGGCAATGACAAACTTCGGCTCGCCAGAAAGCTCACGCGCCAAAACCACCTTCTGCATGTTCCCCCCAGAAAGCGTGGCGATCATCTCGCCCGGCTGGGCCGCCGCAATGGAAAACTGCTTAACGGCGAACGCCGCAAACCGCTTCATCGCCGACAGAATCATGAACCCCAGCCGGTTAAATTCCGGCAGCTTGTACCGGTTCACAACCAGATTCTCATCCAGGTTTGTCTCCAGGTTCAGGCCAATTTTGATCCGGTCCTCAGGAATATGAGCCATTCCCTGCTTGCGTCGCTCACCCACAGTGCGCCGGGTAATGTCCTTTCCCTGAAACAGTATCGTCCCGCCTTCTACAGGACGCATGCCAGAGATTGCCTCCACCAGCTCGGTCTGACCGTTACCGCTCACGCCGGCAATGCCCAAAATTTCGCCCTCGCGCACAGAAAAAGAGATGTGGCGCACGGCGGGCAGCCCGCTGGCATCCGTCACGGTAATGTTATCGGCGGCAAACACCACCTCGCCGGGCGTAGCCGGTTTTTTATCCAGCTCCAGCAGCACCGAGCGGCCTACCATCATCCGGGCCATATCGGGGATACTGGTTTCGGCCACGGTGCGCGTGCCAATCATTTTGCCATCGCGCATCACGCTGAGCCGGTCGGCCACGTCTTTCACCTCGACCAGTTTGTGGGTAATAAAAATAATGGTGCGCCCCCGTTGGGCCAGATTGCGCACCACGGCCAGCAGTTCTTTTACCTCTTGGGGGGTGAGAACGGCCGTAGGCTCATCCAAAATCAAAATCTTGGCCTCACGCTGCAGCGCCTTCAAAATTTCCACCCGCTGCTGCATACCAACAGGCAAATCACGAATACGCGCATAAGGGTCTACCGGTAGGCCAAAATCATTGGCCAGCTGGCGCACCATTTCCGCTTCATCTTTTTTCTTAAGCATCCCATACTGGTTCGGTTCAATACCCAGCATAATATTTTCAGCAATGGTAAACGACGGCACCAGCTTAAAATGCTGGTGTACCATGCCAATTCCTAGCTTAATCGCATCATCAGGATGGTGAATTTCTACTGGTTGCCCATTCACCAAAATCTCCCCAGAATCAGGCCGATGCAGACCATAAAAAATATTCATCAATGTCGTTTTGCCAGCGCCATTCTCACCCACCAGCGCATGAACTTCGCCTTCGGTAATCGAAAGCGTCACGTCGTTATTGGCTAATACATTGGAAGAGGGGAAATATTTGGTGATGTTTCGCAGTTCTACAGCATTTGCCATGAGGTTTCCACAGGGCGTACGGCGCAACACCGCCTTCACGATGTCGCGCCGCACGCATTGTTATTGATTATTTTCTGTTTTTACTTAAGCGGTGCACATGCTTCTGAAGTCAGTTCAGGATCGACCAGCGCATCACAAACCACATAATCACCAGACAGAATATTGGCGCGATATTCTTCTACGGTTGACTCAACATCAGGCAGCTTGTTAACCATCTCGGCTGGCCCTTCGTCCTTAAAGGTTGTTGAACCTTCGTCCCAGGAAATACCAGCCGCGCCATCGGCCATGCCCAACTGGTTGAAGCCACCCTGGAACGTGTCGTTCAAGGCCCATTCAATCAGGGTGTAGGTAGCAATGTCCACACGTTTGATCATGGAGACAATGACGTGGCCTGGTTGAATCCAGTCCTGGTTTGAATCGACACCAATGGCGTAGTTGTCAGTTTGGGCAGCAGCTTCCAGAACACCTTCACCAGAGCGGCCAGCGACCTGGTAAACAATGTCTGCGCCTTGCTCATACTGGCCCAGCGCCGTTTCCAAACCCAGCGTGGGGTTCTCAAAATCAAAGCCCAGGTAGCCCACCAATACTTCACAGTCGGGGCAAACTTCCAAAACGCCTTGCTTGTAGCCGTAGAAGAACTGGTTCAAAGCCGGAGCATCGCCACCCACCACAGCGCCGACGATCTTGGTTTCCGTCATTGAGCCAGCAATGAGGCCAGCCAGGAAGCTGGATTCATGCACGTTGATCTGGAACGCAGCAAAGTTGTCCGGCAGCGATTCGGCAAAAACGTCAGAAGGCGCACCAAATTTCTGGTCCGGGAACTCTTCCGCCAGGGCCAGCACTAGTTCGGCATCTAGCGCCAACGGCAAGACGATGTCGTTACCGGCCTGGATAGCCCCACGCATGGCAGCTTCGTGTTCGGTGATACCAGCCGTTTCGATAACGGTTCCGGAGACACCCAACTCCTCAATGGCCTGCTCAGCGCCACGGTTGGCTGAGTCGGAGAAGGAGCGGTCGCCTAACGCACCAGGCAGAACCAGGGCAAAGCTGAAATCGGAACTTTCTTCCGCCTCTTCTTCACCGCCACCACAAGCGGCAATCGACAGGGCGAGGATCATTGCCAAGATCAATAAAAGGGTATTACGTCTCATTGTTTCCTCCTTTGGAATTTCGTGAGCACACAATAAATTGAAAAAAGCGCGCAAAGGCGGCTTTTGACGAAACAGAGTTGAGGGGCTTTTGCCGTTTTAGACGACAAATGTGGGCCGGATAAGAGTCGGTTCTGGGTTGCTTTTGAATGGTTGGGTGAGTCGCACCTTCTGGTGTGAAGTTCATTGCCAGGAACCCTTACGTGGATGAAGTTTACCGATTGTAGCTTGAGGTGTCGTTTCTTCCGCGAACGCCGGGAGCTGTGGAATTCGCGCTTATTTCCAACTGCCTTGAATTGGGCGGAAAGTATAACATGCTTGTATTTTTGCGCATCTTTTTTAACGAGATTTTTTTGCCACCCAGCGCGCAATTGTGGGCATGACCATGAGAATCATCATCAAGCCAATGATAATGTTGCTGAGCTGGCGAGGTACGGCCGTTTGCAGCTGCAACCCATTCAGCGACCCCAACCGCAGCCCGCCCAACAAAAACGCGCTAGCCAAAATCCCCAACGGGTGAAGCTGTCCCAACAAGCTAACAATGATGCCATCAAACTGGTCAATGGTAGAAAAGCTGGAGACAAAGCGGTGATGCACCGCCAGCACCTCCAGCCCACCCGCCAACCCGGCCAGCCCCCCGCTGATAAACATGCCGCGCACCACTGCCCGCCGCGCACGCATGCCCGCAAACCGGGCAAACAACCCCGCCTGCCCCGCCGTCCTGATTTCCATACCGGCCCCACGCCGCCACAGATAGACGTAAACAAGAACGGCCGTTCCTACCGCAATAAAAAAAGCAACCGTCAATTTTGTCGTGGGGATCAGTGGCGTAAATCGCACCTCTGCCGGAATGCGCCAGAAGCTCACCCGCCCCGTCGCCGCCAGCGACAGCGTGTTAAAAATGAGCGTCGTAATCACCTCGTTGATGTTCAGGTACGCGCGCAAGGCACCAGGGATGGCGCTCCAGACGCCGCCAGCCACAATGCCACCCAGCAAGCCCAAAAGAATGCGCAGCCACGGCGCACCCGGCAGCACCACAACCAGGTAGGTTGTCATGCCCGCGCCGCAAACCATCTGCCCAAACTGGCCAATGCTAATCATGCCAGAGCGAAAGGCCACCATCGCCGCCAGCCCGCTGAGAATCATGGGCGTGGCGTATTGCAAGGCGGTCCAGATGGCGCAAAAGCCGCCGCTGCCTGCGCAGCCAAAACCGGCGGCAAACCAAATTCCATACGCCTGAAATGGATTCTCGCCCGTGGGCAAAACCAAAAGCAGGCCCAGACTCATGCCCAAAATGACGGCCAGAAATGGCTGGAGGATGGGTGCGGGCTTCATCGGCTGGCTATCTCAATCCTGCTAATCTTTTTGCGCCCGCTAATCCTTCTGTGCCAACTGCCACATCGCCTCCAACCCAATCTGAATGCACTGCTGCTCACCGCGCCGGTAATCGGCTTCACCCCACTCTGGCTTGATGACGCCCGGCGCACCGTCTGAGGCATAAATCGCCCCGGTGCGCCAGCCGCGGTACGCGCCCACGACAAACAGGGTGTCGCTCTCCATTTCTACCGAAACAAGACCAGCCGTCTTGAAAATGTCGCGCGATCCGGCCTCGCGCGGCGCGTAGAAGGCATCCCCCGCCAGCCCGACGCCAACCGTGTGTGGAATTTCCAGCGATTCGGCCGCTTCAACCAGCTGGCGCAGCACGGCAAAGGTCGGCACCGCCGGAAAGTTAAGCGGCAGGTAGGCATTGGCCGTGCCCCCGGCGCGGAAGGTGCCGCTGGCGATGATCACGTCGCCCGGCTTTTGCCCGTCCTGAAACACGCCGCACGAGCCAACGCGGATGAAGGTGTCGGCCCCCATGTGGGCCAGCTCTTCCAGGGCAATGGCCACCGTCGGGCCACCCATGCCCGTGCCGCACACCGTCATGAAGACATCTTTGTACCGTCCCGAAAAGACAACGTAACCCCGACTGTCGGTCACCAGGGTGCTGTCGTCCAGGTGCGCGGCGATCTTTCTGGCCCGCGCCTGGTCGCCGGGGCAAAACACATAGCGAGAAATCTCTTTCGGATCACATTGAATGTGCCATTCCATGCCAAAACCTCCTGGGAAATTTAGCCGCAGATTTCGCAGATTACACAGATTAAAGCGCCTAATCTGCGAAATCTGTGTAATCTGTGGATTATTTTTTATTGAAGCAGGCGAGATGGGCGATTTGTTGGGCGAGGTCGCTGATGGCACGGCCGTTTTGCCCCGGTATGAAGCTCTCAATTTCATCATTCAACGGGGCGATCCAGTGCGCCGGAATGTTTTCCGCGCCGAGCATCACGCCCAGAATGGAGCCAACCGTCGCGCCGTTGCAATCTGTGTCCCAGCCGCAGGATACGGCCGTTCCCACTCCCGTCGAAAAATCTTCCGCCCCGTAAAGCAGCCCCAGCGCCACCAGGCAAGC
>CAUJGI010000310.1 GCA_963169155.1 Chloroflexota bacterium | reverse complement strand
AAAATGCGCGAAGGCTGGAACAGCGGCAGCGGGGCACTTTATGCCGAGCCGTTTATGGCTGATGCCGACTACACCGTTTGGAATGGCATGTATGCCAGGGGGCAGGCCACCATTGCTGCCCAACACCAATACATTTTTGACACGTTTTATGCCAACACGACCCTTCATTTTGGCGAAACGCATATCCGTTTTTTGCGGGATGACGTGGCGCTGGTCCGCTTTGAGGTGTCGTATCTGACCCGGGAAAACGGGGAGCATGTTCATGAAGGCGGGACACGGCCGTTGCTGGTATTCGTGAAAAATGAGGGGCAATGGCAAATTGCCGCCTTCCAAAATACAGCGATTGTCGACCAATCTGAATAGATAGGAGTTACGCAGATGAAGTTTTTTAGCCGCGAATTTCGCGAATCAGGGCGAAACAGCATTGAAATTCGCGTCATTCGCGGCCTATTAATCAGTAAATGCGTAAGTCCTGTAGAGTTAACGGCGATTTTTTGAAGGAGAAATTGTTATGAAGCGAACACTAAAATGGCTGGGAATTGTCGTCGGTGGGCTGATCGCCCTGGTGCTGGTTTTAGCCGTAGTGCTCTTTTTAGTAGGACGCAGTCGGCTCAACAACGCGCCAGAGGTGGCGGCAGCCCCGGTGACGGTAGCGGATGATGCGGAAGCGGTGGAAAACGGCCGTTACTTTGCCACGATCAGCTCCTGTACTGGCTGCCACGGCCCGCAGCTAGAAGGCACCGTTTTTGTCGACGAAGCTCCAATTGGCTACGTCCCCGCACCGAACCTGACCAGTGGGGCAGGCGGCGTAGGCAGCACCTACACCGACGCCGACTGGGAACGCGCCATTCGCCACGGCGTCAATGCCGACGGCGAAGTGATGGTCATCATGTCTGCCAACCATTACGCCGCTTACGGTGACGAGGATTTGGGCGACTTGATCGCTTACCTCAAGTCGGCGCCGCCTGTGGACAATGAGCTGGGTGAACGGCAGCTTCAGTTCCCGGGCAACATCATTTTTGGTGTCCTGGCCTATGACAGTTGGGCCGTCAACAGGACAGATCATACGGCCGTTGGCGGCCCAGCCCCCACGTTTGGCGAAACGGCCGAATACGGTGCGTATCTCACCAACATTGCTTCTTGCGCTTCCTGCCATGCCGAGAACCTGGCAGGAAACTACGGTCAGCTAGACAGCCCGGCGGGGCCTAATCTCACCACCTGGTCCGCTGAGCACAGCCGGGAGGAATTTGCGACGGCGCTGCAAACTGGCGTCTTGCCAGACGGCCGTCAGTTAAGCCTGGAAATGCCCTGGATGGCCTATGCGCAGATGTCCGACACAGAAGTGGGCGCAATCTGGGCCTATTTGAACACATTAGAACCGCTGCCCAACAACAGCGCAGAGTAAACATTTCCGCTCAAGCAGAAAGCAAAAGGCTCCTTTTGGTTCTTGGGCCAAAGGAGCCTTTTTGTTTAGGCTGGGGATTGACAACGGCCGTTCGCTCCCGTATTATACAAATAAGTTTGTAATACAAACTAAATTAGCATTGCAAATCTATTTGTGGATTTTGGGGGTCAACAATGAACGATTTAAACAAAACAATTCGTCGCACACAGCAATATTGGTTTGAAGATGGCCTGATAGAGCTGCTGCTGGGGCTCCTTATTGTGGTTTTGAGCGGCCTGTTCTGGTGGCAGGTTTCCAGCAGCTCAAAATATGCGCCGCTGGTTGGTGGGGTTGCCATGCCTTTCATCATTGTGTTGGGTGCACTTTTGCTGGGCGTGACGCTGCGCTGGCTCAAGCAGCGCCTGGTGTATCCGCGCACCGGGTACGTCACTTATGTCAAGCCAACCAGAAAAAGGCGCGGCCTGAGCGCGCTGCTTGGCCTGGTGATTGGCGCAGTGATGGCGGCTGCTGTTATTCAGCTGGAACTGGCCGATCTGGCCACCGCGTTTATGGGCGCGGGGGTTGGTTTTGCTCTGTTTATGCTGGGCATTCGGGTGGGCCTGATGCGTTTTTACGTGCTGGCGGTCTGGGCCGTGGCGGTGGGGGTAACCATTGCCTTTTTGCGATTGGATGAATCGTTGGCCACGACTTACGCCCTGGGTTTGATCGGCCTCGGGATGATGGTGTCTGGTGGCTTGGCTTTTTGGCGCTACTGGCAAAACAGCGAGCCGGGCAGTGATGAACCAGTGGAGGTCTTGTCATGACCGACTTTAAGCAAATGCTGGAGACGGATCGGTTGATTCACGAGCCGGCCCGGCTGATTATCATGGCGCTGCTGTATGGCGTGGAGAATGCGGACTTCACCTTCTTGCTGCGCGAAACGGGGCTGACGCGGGGTAACCTGTCGTTCCATCTGAGCAAACTGGAGGAGGGGGCGTACGTGGCCATCGAGAAGACGTTTAAGGGGAAACGGCCGCATACCCTGTGCAGTTTGACGGCAAACGGCCGTATCGCCTTCAAGTCCTACCGCCAACAGCTGCAAAACGCCGCCAATTCCTTACCAGACTAACCTACTCAAAAGACGGCCGTTCGCCACAAGATGACAGGATGAACGGCCGTTAACCATTTACCATTCACCATTCACAATTAACCATTCATTCGGTCACCTAGCCAACACAAATCCCCCAAAGTATAATCCCCCCCACACAACCCACTGCAAATCGCTATTTCGAGAGACAAGGCTGCGAGAAAACAATCTCTAATCTCCAGTCTCCAATCTCCCCAAAAGGAGCACCCATGTACGACAAACAAAAGCTGGCCGAACTGGCCGAGAACCAGGACCAATGGGAAGAAACCACCCTGCACAAATCCCTCGCCCGCTTTCCCGAGCGCAAAGAACAATTTATCACCACCTCCAGCGAACCGATTAAGCGGCTCTACACCCCGCTGGATGTGGCCGACCTGGATTATCAGCAAGATTTGGGCATGCCCGGCGAGTACCCGTACACACGCGGTGTGCACGCCACCATGTACCGCGGACGGCCGTGGACCACGCGCATGTTTGCTGGCTTTGGCACCGCCGAAGAAACCAACGCCCGCTACAAATATCTGCTGGAGCAGGGCAACATGGGCCTCTCGGTCGCCTTCGACCTGGCCACACTGATGGGCTACGACACCGACGCCCCCGAAGCGCTGGGCGAATTTGGCCACTGCGGCGTGGCCATCAGCAGCCTGGCCGATATGGAAATCCTGTTCGACGGCATTCCGCTGGACCAGGTGAGCACCAGCATGACGATCAACAGCCCCGCGCCAATGATTTGGGCCATGTACATCGTCGCCGCCGAAAAGCAGGGTGTGC
>CAUJGI010000309.1 GCA_963169155.1 Chloroflexota bacterium | reverse complement strand
GCCACGGCGCTGCCCAGATTGCCCCGGAAAACGGCCGTTTCCGCCACAGCCGGTTCGTTACGCGCGCCCATGCCAGGTTCGGTGCTGGCGGTGCTGGTGCACGCCGGCCAGACGGTAGCCGAGGGGGAAGCGCTGCTTAAGTTGGAGGCGATGAAGATGGAGCACACGATTCGCGCCCCGGCGGCGGGCCAGGTGGCCGAAATTTTCTATGCCCCCGGTGATGCAGTGCCTGCCGATGCCCAGCTGCTGCGGCTGGATTTTGGTGATTGACAATTGAAATAGGCATGGCAAAATCTAGCTGAGATTGGTTTGGTGATTGTATGCAAGCAATTGTCATCTCTGAAAACGGTGAGGAACGGGAGTATTTAAGCTATGTGCTGCGCCATGCCGGTCTCGCCGTGGCCCGTACGGCTAACGTGAAGATGGTCATCTCTTCGCTGCTTAAACAGCCGGTGGACCTCATTTTACTGTCGGCCAAGGGGCATACGGCCGTGGCTGAGGACGTGGTGTCGATCCGCAAAATGTCCCAGGCACCCCTCCTGCTGCTGCACGATATCCTGTCTGAAGATGAAACCTGTGCCTTGTTGGATGCGGGCGTCGATTTGATTTTGGAACGGCCGTACTCCCCCCGCGTTTTGTCCCGCTATGCCACCATGTTTTTACGCCGCGCTGGTTCCGTGCCCATCTCCATCCTCACCACCATCCAAATTGGCAATATCAGTCTGGACCCCAGCACCCGCACGGTAGCGGTGGTCGCTCAGCCGCCGCAGCAGCTCACCCCGCTGGAATTCCGCCTGTTGTACATTCTCATGGCCAACGCCGAACAGGTCATCCCCATTGATGTAATCATCGAGCGCGTGTGGGGCTACAACGGCGAAGGCAACCGCGAATTGGTGCGCGGTTTGGTGCGCCGTTTGCGCCGCAAAATTGAGCCAGACCCCCAGCAAACCCAATTTATCTACAATCATCCGGGGATCGGTTACCGTTTTTCGGGTTAATCAACGCGCATTTTCCTCACTTTTGGCCTGAAAAACCGGGTTTGGGGTGTAACCAATTTGGTACGTCTGCAACGGTTTTTACACACAAATGACACACCGATTACCCTGTATTTTGCACAAAGCCACTCTATATTTACCGAACAAATTGTGAAACGGGTTATTCATGTAAGCCCGAAAGGAAAGAGGTAGCAAAACTCATGAATATGGCTCAATCCAAGAATATTGGATTATGTCCCGACTGTGGCGAAGAAGTGCGTTTTAAGAAAGTGCCTTTTGCGGGCCAGACGATTGTGTGTCGTCGCTGTTCGGCTCAACTTGAGGTGGTGCGCAAATCGCCGATTGTGTTGCGACTGGCAGCGGATGCGTGGGAAGAAGAAATCGACTTTGAACAGTTTGATGATGCGCCCAAATCCAGTTCACGCAACAAAAAGGAGCGCTGGTAAGGCAAACGGCCGTTGTCAGCACGCCTACCAAACAGTTTTTATGAGGGTTATCCTTGACTTGACGGGCAGCAATTAACAGGTTGGCAAACCGTCCTTGTGGGTTTGTATGGTTGCCAGGCTTATCATGACTGCGCTTTCACCTGACCCGACGTGAAATTTCAGGGCGCAGTAATTATATTTCCATTTAGGAGGTAATTGATCATGAGTGTAAATCCGCAGCCCAAAACAGAAATTGGCATTTGCCCCGGATGTGGTGCCCGAATTCGGTTCCAGAATAAGGTGCAGGTCGGCGAATTTGTCATTTGCGATGAGTGTGGGGATGAATTGGAAGTGGTGAGCATGTCGCCCATCAAATTGGATTGGGCTTTTGAAGACCCCTTTGATGAAGATCATGACGGCGATTACGACGAAGATTTAGACGACGATGATTTTGACTATGACGATGATGATGAAGATGACGACTGGGACGACTAAGTACCGCCTGGCAGAAGTGAGTTCCGAGGTACGTGCTGTCCGCTGTGCTTTTAGCAGTTTGGCGCAGCACCACCAGAATTCGGAACAAATTCATGCCAGACCGCACTAAGCCCGTAGCAGAATAAGTTTAAGGGTTTAGCCTGAAGCTTACTGGCACATCATATCCCCAATTGACAACTTAAAAAGCACCATCTATCACTAGCGAAAGGAGGTGCTTTTTTTCTGATTTGAAGTAACGAAGGAATAATTAAATGAAGCAGGTATTGAATAAACGGATTAGTTCGCTGAGGCAGGGTGGGAAACGGCCGTTGTCCTGGAAACGTGTGTGGTACCAAATTCGGCTGAACCTGTTGATGATCGTGGGCGCTTGCCTGGTAGCCTTTGCCTATGCCATGTTCCAGGTCCCCTACAATATTGCCGCTGGCGGGGTTTCTGGTATCAGCATCATTGTGAATCACTTTATGGGCTGGCCAGTGGGGCTCTTGTATTGGCTGCTCAATTTGCCACTGTTGGTGCTGGGCTTTTTTTACCTGGGGCGCTGGGATTTTTTGCTGCGGACCCTGGTGGCCTCAACCATATTTTCTATCGCTACGGACTTGTTTGTGGTCTACATGCCCCATTGGCTTAGCCAGTATCCTCTGACCGATGATTTGCTGCTGTCAACGATTTATGGCGGCATTGTTGGCGGCATTGGCGGTGGACTCATCTACCGGGCTGGGGGAACGATGGGGGGTACGGGCATTATCGGCCGTATCATCCAGATGAAGACTGGCCAGCCGCTGAGCCAGGTCTACTTTTATACAGACGGCCTTACCATTATTTTGGCGGGTCTCGTGTTTGGCTGGAACATCGCTCTCTATGGTTTTCTCATGCTGTTTCTCAATGGTCTGGCATCAGATTACACCCTGGAAGGCCCCAGCAGCGCCCGCACGGCGACTATCATCACCAACCATCCGCAGGCAGTCATCGACGAACTCATGGTGCATTTACATCGTGGCGTGAGCTACTGGGAAGTAACGGGCGGCTTTACCGGTCAGAAGCGCTACCTGGTGCAGACAACCGTTACACGGCCGCAGGTGGCCGAGGTAAAGCAGGTGGTGGCCCGAGCCGATCCCCAGGCGTTTTTAACTATCGGGGTGAGTCATGAGGCAATGGGGGCGGGGTTTACGCCCATGCAGGCAAGCCTGGACAAGTAAGCAGGGAAGGATGAGGCATTTGGAGAGGGGAGCCGCGGCCGTTCTCCACTCATCCTGCGCTTTAACCGCAGGCAGTAGGGGCCTGTTGCTTAGGCGCAGCGGTTTGTCTTAGTGGCCGTCCGCAAATAAGTGAGCGGAATTGTGCGGACGGCTTAGAGTAAGCGGCCTTCGAAAAAGGGAATTTATTGTTGGCCGCTTACTTAGATGAAGCGGGCGCGGGGTTGGGAGCGGCGCGACGGCCGTAACGGTACCTGCTGCAAAAAGGGGAACGCGGGCTGCCAGGAAACGGCCGTGGGCGTGGTCATCACTTGCCGGGCGGGCTGGCATTCATCGGCGCGGATGAGCCATTCGCGGCGCACGGCCAGGCGGGCTTCCTGGTAGCTGATACCGGCGCGCCTTGCTTCAAATGTGGCCAATCGATCCAGCAGGGCGGCGGGAACGGCAGCACTGTCCAGATAATAGACCGGCACATCGCCCCAGCGCTGGGTGCAGGCCAGGTGCGGGAGGGCGTATTTAACGGGGAGTTCGGTACGGCCGTACACCTTCTCCCACCGTTTGGCTCTGTTCTCATTAATGGGGGTAATTACAAATTGTGCCATTGATATCACCTTTCTCTTTTAGAACAATTGTTCTAATTATAGCACAGGAAAAACCCCCTGTCTACTGGGGAAAAATTTGGCGGCTTTGCGTCTTGGTGGGGAATAAATGAAGTGGCTTACTGAGCCAACAACGCTTCAATGCGACGGTCGGGGATGAGCCAGAGGATGGCCACCGCCACGTACAACCCGCCAGCCAGCCAGGTGCTGACAAAAGCCAGGGGGATGGCGGCCAGGTAAATGGCCAACGAAATTTTGCCCTTAAAATCGCGGTTGACGGCATTGGCCAGCACAGAATCCGCGCCGTGCCGGGCGATGAGGCTGCGCGTCAGAATGTAGTAGGCGACGGCTGCCATCAGCAGATCGACGCCGTAGAGGGCCACCGGCCAGGCGGCAAAACGCGTTGCGCCCATCCAGGCGGTGACAAACGGCGTAAGCGACAGCCAGAAGAGCAGGTGGAGATTGGCCCAGAGGATACGGCCGTCTACCTGCTTGACCGCCTGAAACAAATGATGGTGGTTGTTCCAGTAAATGCCAATAAACACAAAACTTAGCGCGTAGCTCAAAAAGGTGGGGATGAGCGGGCGCAGCGCCGCCAGCGTGGGCTCCTCTGGAGCAGACAGCTCCAGCACCATAATGGTAATGACGATGGCCAGCACGCCATCGCTAAATGCTTCCAGACGACCTTTACCCATAGGTCACCAATAAACAGAGCCGCCCATAAAAAAAACTGAGGCGGCTCCTGCCAGTTGGGATACCCTGAATCAGGGCAGCGATTGTTGAAAAAGTGCCCTTGCCGCGACTCGAACGCGGGCACATGGCTTCGGAGGCCAATGCTCTATCCACTGAGCTACAAGGGCGTAGCGGAGCCGGATTTTGCCATACGCCAGGGCAAAAGTCAAATGCGGTTATCGGTCAACGGAGGGCGGTAATCGATCTCAGGATTTACGCGATTATCAAAAAACTGGCCGCGAATGACGCGAATTTTTTGCAATTTCGGGCACGGTTCATTTTGACCCAAAGCCAACTTTGCAAATTGTAGAACGATTTATAAAATCGCTCTACAAACTGTCAAGCGAGTGTCTTCGATTTCTGAACCATGTCCAATTTCGCGTTAATTCGTGAACTTCGCGGCTAAAAAGGTCGGCATTTACGCGCCGCAGGTGGTTTAAAAGATTAGAGGTTGCAGGTTGACTCGCCACTTGCCACTTGCCACTTTTCACTTCTCACTCAATCTCCACCAACAACGTTCCCCGCGCCACCGTTTCCCCCACATCCACATGAATGGCCTCGACACGGCCGTTCATCGGCGCGCGTATCTCATTTTCCATCTTCATCGCTTCGAGGATCACCACCGGCTGGCCCGCCGTCACCTCATCGCCGACATTGACCAGGTAGCGGGCAATAAGGCCAGGGATGGGGGCTTTGAGACGGCCGTCGCCGCTGCGGTGGCGGGGCGTCATCGCTTCCAAATCGCGCACGTCCACCGGATGCAGACCCTTTTTACTGGCCACCCAGCGTAAATCTGGGTCGAACAGCAGTTCATACGGCCGTTCGTCCACCAGCATCCACGTATGATCGTTTACCGGGGCGGCCGGGTCTGGAATCTGCACCAGCACCGTTTCGCCGTTCACCTGCACCGACAGCCGATCTTGCCCCGGCGCGGGCAAATCAAAGCTGATTTCGTACGTTTTTTCATTGAGTGTGACTAAAATCTTGCTCATGTTGATTTTTTACTCCGGCAGCCGCCGACTATCCTTGTGCCAGCCACTTTGCAGGCGGGCCGGTGTGGTGGGGTTAAACATCTGGTGGCGGCGGGCGAAGTGAACGGCCGTAATCACCGCCAGATCGCGCAGAGTTACCTCAGAATCGGCCCCGTTGACCGGGGGTTTGGTGAAAAAGTCGGTATTGTAATGGGCCCGGGCAAAGGCTGTGGTGTGCATCAGCCGCTGCATCACCGGCAGGTTGGTGGGCGTGCCGATGAGCAAAAAATCCGCCAGGGCGTTTTTCATGCGCGACAGGCAAATCTCCCGGTTGCGGCCCCAGGTGGTAACCTTGGCCACCAGCGGATCGTAGTTGGGCGGTACGCGGCAGCCGGTGTAGATGTAGCTGTCGATGCGTACCTGTGGCCCAAAGGGCAGCCGCACGTCGGTCAGGCGGCCCGGACTGGGCAGGAAGTTTTGCCATGGGTCCTGCGCGTTCAGGCGGCACATCATCGCCCAGCCGTGAAACGGCACGTCGTCCTGTGCCCAGGGCAGGGGGTCGCCCGCTGCAATCAAAATTTGCTGCCGCACCAGGTCGATGCCGGTAATCATCTCGGTGAGGGAATGCTCCACCTGGATGCGCGCCTTGATTTCGCTGAAGTAGAAGTTGCCTGTGCCGTCCAGCAAAAATTCCACAGTGCCCACATTCTGGTAGTTAAACAGGCGCCCGATGGCCAGCGCTGCGGCCAAAATTGCCTCGCGCTGCGCCTCGTTTAGGAGCGGCGAAGGCGCTTCTTCGATGATTTTCTGGTTGCCGACGATGATGGAGCCTTCGCGTTCGCCCAGGTGGATGAGGTGGCCGTGCCGGTCGCCCAGCAGCTGCACGCCAATCTGGTGGGCGGGCAGCATGGCGCGTTCCAGGTAGATGTGGCCGTTGCCAAACACGGCGCGTGATTCGGCACTGGCGCGCTGTACGGCCGTTTCCATCTGTTCTGGCTTGTGCACCAATCGCTCGCCGCGTCCCCGCCCCCCCCGGCACGACTTAATGACGACGGGGTAGCCCAACCGGGCCGCATTGGCCTGAATGGTGGGCAAATCATGCACGTCCAGGCAGTCGCCCGTATGGGTGACCGTGGGAAAGCCTGCCGCCCGGACGGCTTCCAGCACTTTTACTTTGGCGCGAACGGCCGTAATCACCTCAGCTGGCGGCCCGATAAACGTTATGCCCGCTTCCGTCAGCTTTTGGGCAAAGGTGGCGCTTTCCGCCAAAAAGCCATAGCCCGGATGCACCGCATCCACTTCGTAGGCCAGGGCAATTTGCACAATGGTCGTCACATCCAGAAACGTTTCCGGCGACGGCACCCGCACGCACAAATCCGCCTGCCGCACGTGCAGCGAATCGATGTCGCTTTCATCGTACAGCGCCACTGTCTCAATACCCAGCTCCCGGCAGGTGCGAATAATCCGCACTGCAATTTCCCCCCGGTTGGCGATTAGAATTTTTTTGAACATTGTTTTCTCTTCCAGTTTGCGAGTGGGCGAGTTTGCCAGTTTGCGAGTGGGGTGAAAGTGTTCAGGTGCTCAAGTTTTTACTTTTTACTTATCACTTTTCACTTTTCACTTGCCACTTGCCACTCGCCTACATTGGCGAAATCCCATGCTTCTTTGGCGCGTGGTGTTCCCGTTTAGAAAGCGTCAGCTCCAGGGCGCGGACGAGCGCGGTGCGCGTGTCGCGCGGCTGGATCACCTCATCGATCAGACCGCGCGAGGCGGCGACGTAGGGATTGTTGAACTGCTTTTCGTACTGCTCGGTCAGCTCCAGCCGCTTCGCTTCGGGGTCTTCGGCTTCCTGCACCTCTTTGCGGAACAGGATGTTGACCGCACCTTCGGCACCCATCACCGCAATTTCCGCATTGGGCCAGGCGTAGAGCAAATCGCCGCGCAGCCCCTTGCTGCTCATGACGCAGTACGCACCGCCATAGCTTTTGCGCAGGATCACCATTAACTTGGGCACGGTGGCTTCGCTGTAGGCGTAAATCATGCGCGCTCCATTGCGGATGATGCCGCCGTACTCCTGGTCTTTGCCGGGCAAAAAGCCGGGCACATCCTGCAGGGTGATGACGGGGATGTTGTACGCGTCACAAATGCGGATGAAGTGGGTGGCTTTGATCGACGCTTTGATGTCCACGCAGCCCGCCAGCACCATCGGCTGGTTGGCGACGATGCCTACCACGTAGCCGTTAAGCCGGGCAAAACCAACCACCATGTTTTCGGCCCACAGCTGGTGGACTTCGAAGAAACGGCCGTCATCCACCACACTATGAATCACCCGGCGCACGTCGTACGGCTTGTGTGGGTCGGTCGGGACGAGATGCTC
>CAUJGI010000308.1 GCA_963169155.1 Chloroflexota bacterium | reverse complement strand
TTTCAGATTGCCCTGCCGCACCGTGACGCCCTTCTTGGCCGCCAGCCGGATGTTGTAACGCGTTTTTTGCTTCATTTGGGCCAGGATGTCGTCGGGCGACGGCCGTAAATCGACCATCACCGTGTTGGGCGGCTGGATGGTGTCGGTATTGGGCAGCAGGTTGTGTTTCTGGCAGATGGCTGCCCATTTGGCCGACATCGTTTCACTTTGCCACAGCAGCGGCTCGATCTTCAGAATGCTGGCGCCCCGTTCGTACACCGACTGGTCGATCTGGTTGAACAGCACCGTCACCTGCTCGTCATCGTCCCAATTCACCAGCGGCCCGTGCGGGATATAGGCCATCTTCACCAGTCCGGCCGCCGCCGAGCGATAAAGCACCTGCGCCCCGGCCACCAGCCTTCCCTCTTTGCGCATCCAGACACGGTGCGAGGTCCAGCCAAAGCGGTTTTTGAGCCGGGCCCAGTTGGTGGTTTGCAAAATGGAGCCGTGCGGATGGTTGGCCACAAAGGCATCCCACTCGGCATCTTCTGCGCTGTACGGCCGTTCGCCAATTTCCAATATCTTGTCCAACATAGGCGCTGATTATACCGTAATTGTGGCAGATGGCTGTTAAGGGTCTTTATGCTACAATCAAAATACGTTTTTGGGATTTAAAATACGAATTTCACGAATTTTGCGAATATAACAGGTAGTTTTGTGATTCGTGTCATTCATTTATTCGGCCAATTCGTGAGTCAAACTAACATAAACAGCCGCGAATGCAGCGGCTCACTTTCAATCCGCCGGGTGTAATCATGACGCAAATTCACCAACTGTTTCAACTGCAAAAGCTGGATACCGAAATTGATGAGAAAAAGAAGCGTTTGGGCGAGGTGCTTAAGGCCCAAAAAGAGCCTCCGGCACTGCTGGCGGCCCGCCAACGGGCGGAAACGGCCGCTGCCGAGCTGCAAAAATGGCAGGGCAAACACCAAGATCTAACGCTGGAAATGGGCGGTGTTAACGCCAAAGTCATAAGTTCCGAGACCCAGCTGTATTCGGGCAAGGTGACCAATCCCAAGGAATTGACCGATTTGCAGCAGGAGGTTGAGTCGCTGGGGCGACGCAAGGCGGCGCTGGAAGATGAGGTGGTGAACGCGCTGGTAAAGGTAGAGGAAGCCCAGACAGAGAAAACGGCCGCTGACGAAGTTTTCACCACGGCTGCGGCCCAATGGGAAAAAACCAGCGCCCACCTTAAAGCCGATCAAAATGAGCTGGCCCTGGCCCTACATAAGCTGATTCAGTCGCGCCAGAGTAAAGCGGCGGTGATTGATGCGGCCTCTATGCAAGAGTACGAGCAGCTGCGCAAGCAAAAGCACGGTCTGGCGGTGGTTGGGCTGCGGGTGAATATGTGCCTGGGCTGCCGCACCACCGTCTCGGCCAACAAGGTGAAAGAGGTGGATGAAGGGCGTAAGGTGTACTGCGGCGGCTGCGACCGTTTGTTGGTTGCGCTATAAGCCACGGCCAAACAATCTTAACAAATCTTAAGCTTTTGGCTTTGGAGAAATTCGGACCGATGTCCCATTTTTTTTGTTTCGTGATACTATTTGTATTGTAGGGTAAACGTGGCACGGCCGTATCGCCAAGTGCCACACATCATTTATAATGAGCCCAATGCCGAATTTGAAAGGAGTTTTTATCGACCTATGAGCCGATTTTTACGCTGGAGCCTGCCCTTTTTGGTGATGATCACTGCCGTGTTTGCCTGGCCGGAAACGGCCGCTGCGGCCAAATGCTTCATCCAATCCGACGACATTGGCCACGTGTGTGATGCCGAGCCGCCCCAGCCGGTTTTTGCCAAATCCCAACCCTTTGCCGACAGCATTTTGCCCTCACAAGTTTATGCCCGACTGCATGACAACATCAACGTCTATTCTGGCCCCAGCGGCGGCAGCGAAATTGTACGCAACGTGGGTGATGGCTTCCTGTTTGCCACTATTCAAGGTGCGATGGAAGGTGAAGGCACGTTGTGGTATATCATCAACTACGGTGAGTACGTGCGGGCCTCGGATTTGACGGTGGTGGCCGCGTCTGACTTTACCGGCGTTGAAATTAAGTCGCAGCCGGAACGGCCGTTTGGTTGGATGATCGTCGATTACTGGTACAGCAACGAACCGGGCGCTGAACCGGCCCCAGAAAACGTCAAACTGCCCCGCTACACCTTTTTTGAAGTGTATGAGGCCGTCACCGCCGACGATGGCTGGATCTGGTACAACATTGGCGGCGGACGCTGGATGCGCCAGACCTATGTCAGCCTGATCGATGTGAATCCCCGGCCCGAGGGTGTTGGCCCCAATGAGTATTGGGTGGAAATTGACCTGTACGAGCAGAGCGTAGCCTCCTACATTGGCGACCGCATGGTGTTTGCCAGCCTGGTTTCCAGCGGGTTAAACCGTTGGCCCACGCACGAAGGGCTGTTCCAGGTGTGGGAGCGTCATCTCAAAACCAAAATGTCTGGCGCTGAAGGAAAAATCGACTACTACTTCATCGAAGACGTGCCGCACACCATGTATTTTGACAACGACATCGCCCTGCACGGCGCTTTCTGGCACGATCGGTTTGGCTACAAACACAGCCACGGCTGTGTGAATATGCCCCCGCGTGATGCGGAATGGATCTTCAACTGGTCAGCCGGTGCGCCCAACGACTTATGGGTCTGGGTCCACACCTCTGACCCCAACCATTACTTTGATCGCTACGATCCCGTTACCTCCTTTAGCGGCCCGTAGTTCCCCAAAGCTGTAAACATGCAAAGACCCTGAGCGAGTGGCTCAGGGTCTTTGCATTCTTTTAGTCATCAAAGTGCTGCTGAGCTATGGTTAATCGGGTTTGCTAATAATCATTGGTAAAAAGAAATCGAAAATATCGTTATCGGCAACAGCGACAATGATACCTGTACCGCTGAAGTTGCCATAAATGGTATCGCTGGTGCTACATGAATATATTACAGTGCTTATGCGGTCACCTTCGTTAACATTTGTATCCACGGCTGCTACGGTTACCATCTGTGGTGTGTTCCAATTCGTTGGGGTAAAGACAAGAATTTTCTTGCTCAAAATTACCTGACTATCTGCGGTCAAAATCACCACCACATTGGCCTCTGGCTCGCTTGTAAGTACAATCTCGAATATATCAGTTGAACCATCTTCAACTACGTTAGTTGATCCATCTGATTCCATAAATAACACGGCGGCCGTGTCATCATTTTGGATATTTCCTACGCCTTGACTATCTGTAATGTCAATTCCCTCAGAAGCACTGCTCAAATTCACAAAAAATGCCTCATCAGGTTCGACTCGATTATCGCCAATAACCTGAATGGTGATCTGTTTTGTGAGACTGCCTCCCGCGGCAAAATTGATTGTACCTGAGTTGCTTATGTAATCAGCATCAGATGCACTGGTTGTGGTATCAGTCGTAGCAAAGTTAACTGAAATAGCCTCAATATTGTCGGTGCGGATGACAGTGAAAATAAAGTTGGTTAAACCTTCATCTCCTTCTGACAAAGTGACATCATCAATTGACAAGTTAACAGGAGGTTTTAGGGTAAACGAATATGCTGAGCCACTGGCACTACCATTATCATCGTCAAAAGGTGCTCCGATAAGGATTGTGTCCTCGGAAATAGTCACGGCTCTGCCAAAATTATCATCTGTCTCTGCATCGCTGGCGATGAGTTTTTGATATTGGCTCCAAGTATTATCACTAAGGATAAAAAGATAGGCCGAGCCGCTTTGGATGCCACTATCAGCGGCAAAACGAGCTCCAATGAGGATCGTATCGTCTGAAACCGCTACCGCATACCCAAAGTAGTCATCCGCAGTTGCATCGTTAGCGGTGAGCTTTTGTTGTTGGTTCCAGGTTGTGCTGACATGATCGAAGACGTAGGCAGAGCCGCTTTGGTTGCCAGCAACAGCGTCACCATACGCACCAATAACGATTGTTCCCCCAGAAACCGCCACTGCATAACCAAAGTGGTCGCCTGTTGCTGCATCGTTAGCGATAAGCTTTTGTTGCTGGATCCAGGAAGTACCACTATAGCTAAAGATATAGGCCGAGCCACTGCCGGCGCCGTTATCATCGTCACCATATGCTCCGATGACGGCCGTATCTCCAAAAATCGCCACGGCCATACCAAAGTAGTCATAGGCCGCCGCGTCGCGGGCGGTGAGTTTTTGTTGTTGATTCCAAATGGTACCATGGTAGCTAAAGACATAGGCCGAACCGCTTTGGCTGCCGCTATCATCATCAGTGAATGCTCCAATGATGGCTGTGTCTCCAGATATTGCTACTGCATGGCCAAATTGGTCGTCTGCCGCCGCATCATTAGCCGTGAGCTTTTGCTGTTGACTCCAAATAGTGCCACTACGGCGAAAGACATAAACCGAGCCACTAACGCTGCCGCCATCATCGTCACCAGATGCCCCGATGACGATTGTATCCCCTGAAACTGCTACAGAGGTACCAAAGTAGTCAAATGATGTTGCATCAACGGCAGTAAGCTTTTGTTGATGGTTCCAATTAGTCCCCTCGCGACTAAAGACATCGACCGAGCCACTAAAGCTACCGGCGTCATCGTCATAAGGAATGCCGATGACGGCAATATCTCCTGAAACCGCAACAGCGGTGCCGAATTGGTCGTCTGCTGCTGCATCGCTTGAGGTTAACTTGGCTTGCTGCAACCAGAGAGAAACTGTAAGGGGATATGTGGCAGCTTCCACAATTAACTGTGGCGTATCATGGATTGGCCGCATTGTTTTAACAGACCCTATGAGCAACAGCAAAACAACCATGCGCCCAATTTTTTCTCCTTTCCATTTAGTTTCAGAAATTGCAGACATGAGGCCCCTCCTATATGTACTGTCATCCGGGACGATGGGTTAAGCTTTAAAGGAAATTGTTGTGGGACAATAAGTTCTCTTCATGGAGTAGAGAATACGTTGAT
The DNA here is from genome assembly GCA_963169155.1 of Chloroflexota bacterium. Lineage (GTDB taxonomy): Bacteria > Chloroflexota > Anaerolineae > Promineifilales > Promineifilaceae > Leptofilum. The sequence goes on along the minus strand of CAUJGI010000308.1, from coordinate 13,226 downwards.
GGAACAAATCTGAGGCTAATTTATTGATGGTTCCTTACAAGGATCGTTAACTTTATATGCTAAACATCATCCTATGATTTTTGTCTTTCGAATGCATGACAAGTGGCAGGGAAAGGCAGTTTTGCTCGGGGGTTCAGTTGTCCGATTTTGGATAGTGAATGAGGCTATTTATTCTGGCGCAAAACGTAGTTGTTGTCGTCAAAAAAGAATATGCCAATAACGTCTACGCCGTGGGTTCCGGCTTCCAGTTGGGGCAGGATCATCTTGCCCAGCTTGTAGCTGGCCTTGCGGCCAGAGGTCGCAAATACACACGCAACTTTCATGAGAACACTCCTTGGTGGTTTTCATCGGGGTATATGCCGCCGCCAGTAAGTGGCAACGGCCGTTTCCGGCGAAAAAGTTGAATGGAATTTGTTGTATCGGACAGCATTGTCTGTTGTCTGGCCGGATTGTAACGAATCGTTGCGCCGCGAGCCGACTCAATCAAGAAAGATTCAGAAATTGCAGCAAGTTGGAGGGCTGGTGCAGCAGGGTGATGGCGCCAGCGGCGGTCAGCTCTGATGCGGAACCATAGCCCCAGGTGACGCCAACAGCGGCCACCTTATTGGCTTTGGCCCCCAGGATGTCGTGCTCGCGGTCGCCAATCATGAGCGTTTGGGTGGGGTCGAGCGATTCCTGCTGGAGGATGTGGTGGATGAGTTCGTTTTTGTGGGTAAGACGGCCGTCCAGTTCACTGCCATACACCACCAAAAAGTATCGTGCCAGATCGAAATGGTCCACAATTTGTTGGGCGTACACGGCCGGTTTGGAGGTGGCAACAAACAGGCGCAGCCCGGCGGCCTGCACCGCCTGCAAAACCTGGGGAATGGCCGGGTAGGGGATGTTCTCAAAGAGGCCAACAGTGCCAAACCGCTCGCGGAAGAGGTGCAGGGCTTCTGTTGGTAGCTGCGGATCGTCGGTTTGCAGCAGGGTGGCGAAGGTTTCTTGCAGCGGTGGGCCAATGCACCAATCGAGGGAGGCGTCGACGGGATACGGCCGTTCCATCTTCGCCAGCGCATACCGGATCGATTCGGTAATGCCCACCTTTGGGTCGGTGAGCGTGCCGTCTAAATCAAACAAAAGTGTTGAAAATGGCATATCTTCCTAATTTGGGAAATAGAACGCTGACTGATCTGATAACCCTGGTTGTCCGGTAAATCAAGACGATGTGCATTCTAGCCTCAGCTGCTCTCATTCATTTTGTCGCCGGGCACAAACGGCGTTTGGATGACAAAGTGAAAGTAATCATCGGAGCTTTGGGTGAACGTGTGGCTTTCGCCCGGCTCAATGACCAGTAGGTCACCCGCCTGGAGCTGAATAGGTTTGTGGTTGACAACGGCCGTACTCGTCCCGCTGGCCACGAGATAAAGTTCAAACATGTGGGCGTGGTGGTGCGGTTCGTTGATGCCAGCATTGGCAAAACCTACCGGGATGGGCACGGCCGAATTCCACGGCCCAACAAACCAACCTTTGGCCACCTGCCTGTTTGGCGTCTGGTGAATCATCTTGGTTTCCCCTGAAAATTAGCCGCAGATGACACAGATTTCGCATATTAAAATTGGTGTCGTTTTTATTCGGCTTCGTTTGACCACTCATGAACTCTCTTGTCTGTTGGAGTCGCCTTCGATTAGACCGTCTGGCGAGAAAATGTCAAGCATCTTTTTGCTATGTACGCCGCGTCCCCAAAAGCCACCAAAATGCCTATCGTCATTGACCTCAAAACGCATATAATCTTCCGTTTTGCATAAAAATTTCGTTGAGAGTGATTGCACTATGACTGCTTTGACACGCGCGTCGGTGAAACGGCCGTTACCCGCCGAACACCGCGCCAATTTTATTCACCTTTACCTGGACATTGCCTGGTTTGGCATTCTGAATGGCAGCGCCATCTCCTTTTTAACCATCTTTGCCACGCGCCAGGGGGCCGATGGCTTTCAGCTGGGGCTGCTCAGCGCTGCCCCGGCTGTCGTGAACCTGGCCATTACCCTGCCTGCCGGGCAGTGGCTGCAGAACCGTTCGCTGAGCCGCGCCGTCTTTTGGACCTCTTTCTGGCACCGGCTGGTCTATTTGCCGCTGGTGTTTCTGCCGTTGGTGGGAACAGGCCAGTTCCAGGTTTGGGCGCTGGTAGGGCTGGTGCTGTTGATGAGCCTGCCCGGTACGGTGTTGGCCGTGGGCTTTAACGCCATGTTTGCGGCGGCGGTACCACCAGAGTGGCGCAGCCACGTTACCGGGCGGCGCAACGCGTTGCTGGCCATCACCTACATGGTGGCGACGGTTATCTGCGGCTATCTGCTAGACCTGCTGCCTTTCCCGCTGGGTTACCAGGTAGTGTTTGCCATTGGTCTGTTTGGTGGGATGATGAGCAGCCTGCATTTGTGGTTTATACGGCCGTTGCAAACCGTCCCCTACCAAAACGGCCAGGCGCTGGGCGATATTGCCCGCCCCGGCATGGTGCGTCCGGCGGGGGATAGCTACGGTGCAGGACCGGGTCTGCGCTTTCTCACCCGGGCGCGGCTGCACACGATTATCCGTCCGCAGGTGCTTACCGGGCCATTTGGGCCGATCGTGGGGTTGTTGTTCCTGTTCCACCTGGCCCAATACCTGGCCATTCCCATTTTCCCACTGTACTGGGTCAACACCCTGGACCTCACCGATACCGAAATCAGCCTGGGCAACGCCGTCTTTTACGCCACCGTGCTCATCGGTTCTACCCAGCTGACGCGGGTGACCCAGCGCTACCACCACAAAGGGGTGCTGGTGCTGGGCATGATCACCATGAGCCTCTATCCGGCGCTCACGGCCGTTACCCAGAACCTCACCCTCTTTCTCATCACCTCGGCCATTGGCGGGTTGTCCTGGTCGCTGGCGGGTGGGGCGATTGCCAATTACATGTTGGAGCGGATACCCGATGGGGAACGGCCGTCGCATCTGGCATGGTACAACCTGGCGCTCAACGCCGCTATCCTCATAGGCTCCATGCTAGGGCCAGTTTTTGCCGATCACATTGGCTTGGCGGCGGCATTGGCGGTTGCCGCCGTGTGCCGTTTTGGCGCGGCGCTGGCCTTGCGCCGCTGGGGGTGAGTAACGGCCGTTTGCCGTAACGCAGATCCTTGATACTGCCACTGGGCAACGTCGGACATTTTTGTCATCTTGTCATATATAGACAGCCGGTTTCAATTCTTTTATACTGTGCGCATTATTTAAATACGTTGCATAGGACCCCATTTTTGCTTCCGGCTAAAAATGGGGTTTTATAATGGCACAATCACCCAATTTTGAGAGAAGGAAAAGAAAAATGCGCGTTGCCTTACTGGCTAATCTGAAAAAGAATGCTCCCCATTGGCTTGGCATGTCTCCCGATCATTGGGACGACCTTGACAGCGAAGCAACCATCGAAGCCATCATGGCTGCTCTAAGAACCAACGGCCATGACGTTACCTTTTTAGAGGGTAATACAGAGCTGCCGCAAAAGCTTACCAAACTACAACCCGACATTTGTTTCAATATTTGTGAAGGGCATATTGGCGATTCGCGTGAATCCCATGTGCCAGCGCTGCTGGAAATGCTGCGGCTGCCCTACACCGGCTCCCAGGTCTTGACCCTGGCGCTGACGCTGGACAAGCCAATGACCAAACGCATCCTCACCTACCATGACCTGCCCACCCCGGCCTTCCAGGTGTTTGAGCGGGTCAACGAGCCGCTGGACCCGCAAATGCGCTTTCCTATTTTTGTGAAGCCCAGCCGCGAAGGCACGGGTATGGGCGTCAGCAGCGAATCGATTGTGCAGGATGAGGGCCAACTGCGTGTGCAGCTGCGCCGCCTGTTTGATAAGTACGATCAACCCGTGCTGGCCGAGCAGTTCATCGACGGCCGTGAGATCACCGTCGGCGTGGTTGGTAATCTGACGACGCCAGTGGCCTGGCGTTTGCCCGACGATGAAGACGCGCCGCGCCTCTCTCGTGGCCTGCACTTTTTGCCGCCGCTGGAAGTAGACATGAGCCGCTATCCGGAAGAAGAAGCGGGTGTCTACACCAGCCGCATCAAAACCGAACTGGCGCACGACTTCCACTACCTCTGCCCGGCCCCTCTGACCCCTGAGCAGATGGAGGACTTGAACTGGCTCACGGCCGCCACCTTCCGCGTCACTGGCTGCCTGGACGTGGCCCGCGTGGATTTCCGCTTTGACGCCAACGACAACAACAAGCCGTACATTCTGGAAATCAATCCCCTGCCAGGGCTGAACCCCGATTATTCAGACTTGTGCATTGAGGCCAAGGCGGCTGGTTGGACGTACGAGCAGCTGGTAAACCAGATTTTGGATGAGGCGGCGGACCGGTACGGACTGTCGAGTTAGGGGGGGAGGAGTAATTGGGTAATTGGATGAAAAATTACCCAATTACTCAATTACCTTTTTATGCCGTGACTTCGGCGCGTAAAGCATCGGCATCGAGGATGGTGATACGGCCGTTGTCGAACAATATCAGCCCTCTTTCCCGAAAATCGCGCAGGATTTTGTTGGTGCTTTCCCGCGTGGCCCCCACCAAACTGGCCAGGTTGGCCTGGGTCAGGGTCATATCGATGATGACGTTGTGGGCTTCAATACGGCCGTAATCCTGGGCCAACTCCAGCAACTTACGTGCCAGCCGCTGCGACACCGGCAGCGAGGCCAGGCTGTCCATTTGCCGCGTGTTGTAGCGCACCCGGTGCGTTAGCTCTTTCAAGAAGTTCAGGGCCAGCTGCGGCATCCGCTGCATGTGGTGGCGAAAGCTCTCCCGGCTGACGGTGTACAAAACGGTTTCATCCAGGGCAACGGCCGTTGCCGAGCGTGGCAGCCCATCAATCACCGCCAGTTCGCCAAACATATCACCAGGGCGGCCAAACAAAATCACCGACGTTTCCGTACCATCCAGCCCGTTCACAAAAATGCGCACCTGGCCGGAGCGTACCAAATACAGCATTTGCCCCGGGTCACCCTCACGAAAGATAATTTCTCCCTGGCGAAAGCGGCGCGTCTGGACGTCTTTGGATATGGCTTCCAACTGCTGTCTCGATAACGACTGAAACAGCGGACTACTCTCTAAAAACTCGACCATTTTCATGGTTTTTCCCTCCACTCGGGCTGATACCAGGGGCGGATAAATTGGTTGCAAGCTCATTTTGTACCTCCCGAAAAGAGAGTTAATGGCTGAAGGCTTAATACATATTGCCGCCAGCCGGTTTCGTTCCTTATTACACTTCGCGCCGACTAAATCAGGCGGAACAGCAGACCCACCAGCACCGCCAATGCCACGCTAACCAGCAGCTCTGCCAGGTACACCGGGGCGCGGTCTTCACTGGCTGCCTGGGGCCACTCCATCAGCAGCCGGGGCAAGATGACCAATGGCACCAGGTAATACTGCCCCACAGCCACAAATGTAGTCATCAGCAGCCGCTCCAGGATGCCCAGGTATTTGCTCGAATCGCTAAACTGCGGCGCTGTGCCCTGCACCAGCCCGTAGGCCGTAAATTTCACCAGCACCCAGGCGGGCATCGTGATAAAGGCGTAGCCCAGCAGGTAGATGAGCAGCCAGTCGCTTTGCAGCACGGCCAGGCTGCTTTGCACCAATGCGCCCAGGTCCAGGTAACCCCCACCAGCCAGCGCCAGGGTGATCACCACGCTATGCGCCAGCTGATCCAGCGTAAAGCGCGCCAGTTCTGGGATTGGCAGCTTGACCCGTAACTGAAAAGCGTCGATGGCGAAATGGGCAAGCCCAATCACCAGCACCCACGGCCACCAGCCCGGATTGAAGGGCATAATAAAGAGCCAGGTAACGGCCAGGACGACCAGACAGTGGACCACAACGCCACTGAGCGCCCGGCTTTTCCAGGCCGCCAGGCTGTTCCATTGTAAGATGTAGTCTCCGACTAAATGCGCTAAAAACATGGCGATGATCATGCGCTGCCTCCCGTAATCAAGAATCATACTCAAAATGCTTTAGAACGTTGTCTTGGGGTTGACACTTCGCCCGCTTGATTTTCTACCCATACCATACCGGAAGCGGGGAGATGGCGCTGTGAGATTTTTCACACAAGCCCAAAATGGGCTATTCGGGATGTCAATTGTCATCCTAACCTGGTGACATATGTCACTATGGGGTGACTGTGGTGTCAGGTAAATTCAGGCCATCGCTGATGTGGAGTTTTTTGGTCAACAATATCAATGTTTCAAGTTAGCCGACGGGTGGATTACGCGGTAAGAATCATGATTGAGCTGGGGATGCAGCCCAGTGGTACGTTCATGTCGGCACGGCGGGTTTCGGCGCGTACGGCCGTTCCCAAGGCCTTCCTGCACAAAATTACGGCCGATCTGGTGCGCACCAACCTCATCATGACCCAAACCGGTCCAACCGGCGGGTTGGCTCTGCAGCAAGCCTGCTCCGAAATTTCCCTTCTGAATATTATTGAGGCCATTGAAGGCCCCATTTGCCTTAACATTTGTTTGCTGCGGCCGCAAGAATGTAACCGCGATCGCATCTGCCCAGGGCATGACGTGTGGGGCCGCCTGCAAACAATGGTGGTCAACGAACTGCGCAACACCAACCTGGCCGCTCTGGTTGAGGAGGCTTTCCGCCTTAAGAAAGATCCCCGCCTTGTTAATGGAAGCAACATTCCTTACCTCTACCCATCCCGTGACGTAAGCACACACGCCGTTATCTTTCAGGAGAATGCCTAGCCATGACGGCTGTCATTTCCACCCAAGAAAGGCCGCGTTCCTCATCTGGCATGTTGATCTGGAAGCTGTTTTTTGGGCTGTTTACCTTAATGGGGGCGGGTGTTATCTGGTTTTCTACGGCGCGTCCCATTGTGGTACTGCCTCGTATTACCCTGGCCCCCGGTTTTTACCTCACCGACCAAAATGGGGAGACGTTCACCAGCGAAGCCCTGCGCGGTCAGATTGCCCTTTACAACTTCTCCTACACTAACTGTGAAACCCCTTGCGCCCAAACCAGCCACATGATGGCCGAAGTGCAGGCTCGCTTGCCAAAGGTGGTAACGACGGTGCCGCTTAAGCTGGTTACTTTTTCAATCGATCCTGCCCGCGATGATGCCGCGCAGCTTCAGGCTTTTGCCACGGCAATGGGGGCGGATACGGCCGTGTGGCACATGGCAACCGGTGGAGCGCAGCAGCTGAAGTCGGTCATTGGCGGGGGGTACAGCGTATTTTACAAGGAAATGGAAGACGGCAGTTTTAAGCTTGACCCTGCCTTCTTTCTGGTGGATGGCAGTGGGGTGATCCGCGCCGAATATCGCAGCGAAACCCCAGATATCGACATTATCATGCGTGACTTTGGCTTGCTGGCCGCCGAGGTTGAAAACAGCGAGGGGATTTACCGTTTTGCTTACGAAGCGGCTCATCTTTTTTCCTGCTATCCACGATAAAGAGTAGACACAATGGACAGTGCAACAGAAACAGCACCTTCTGCGGTGCAGCCCAAAACCTTCTGGCAAAACAAGATACTTCGTTATGCCCTTTTAGGTTTGGGGATTGGGATTGGCCTCGGTGCTTTGTTTCTGGCGATACGGCCGCTTTTCGGCCCAACCGAATGGCATGGCATGGTGATCCAGTCCAACCAGCCGGTCACCAACTTCACCCTGACCAGCTCCGATGGTGAGCCTGTGAGCCTGATCGACTTTCGCGGCAAGGTGGTGATGCTTTACTTTGGCTATACCTTCTGCCCCGACGTGTGTCCGGCCACCATGATTGAACTCAGTGACGCCATGGAAACCTTGGGCGAGCAGAGCGAGGATGTCCAGGTGGTGATGATCACCCTGGACCCGGAGCGTGATACCCCGGAAGTGATGCGAAACTATGTCGCCCACTTTAATGAATCCTTCATGGGCCTGACCGGCACGCCGGAAGAACTCATTGCCGTGACGGCACCGATGGGCATTTTTTACGAACGGCATGAAGGCAGCTCAGCTTCGGGTTATCTAATTGATCACACAGCAACCGTGGCGGTGCTGGATAAAGAAGGCAAGCTGCGCCTGGTGTACCCCTTTGGCATTACGGGCGCTGAAATGGCCGCCGATTTGAAATATCTGGTGCGTGAATAAGATGTCACGACGATGGTTGGCCGCTCTTTTTTGCATTTTGGGCATCACTGCTTGCCAGACGAACCGCGCACCGATTGCGGTGAGCGAGGCTTGGGGGCCGGAAGTGCCTGCGGTAGCCCAAAACGGCATTTTTTACCTGCAAATTCGTAACCACAGCCAGGAAGACGACCGGCTGTTGGCCGTGGAAAGCCCTGGCTGCACCGCGGCGGAACTGCACGAAACGTATGAAAACGAACATGGATTAATGGGAATGCGCTATCTGGCCGATGGGTTGTCTGTCCCAGCGGGTGAAACCGTCACGTTGGACGTTGGTGGGTTTCACATTATGTGCCTGGGAAAAACGGCCGAATTCCGTGCTGGCGAACACATTCCCTTATCACTGACTTTTGCGGCAGCTGGCGAACTAACCGTAGAAGCAGTCATACATTAACGGCGGGTGCGCTATTCGCCCGCCAAAACTGAAGGAGGTTTGAAAAGGTATGGATAAGGATAAAAAGTACAAAGCTCCACAAGGCACTGTCGCTCTCGTCATTTTGTATATTCTCCTCATCATTGCGCTGTGGGGAAGTGCCTATCTGACGATGCTGGCCAGAGGGGTGACCGGATGATGCACATAGATAGTCGTGAACGCAATTTCATTATTGGAACAACCATTCTGCTGCTGATTTTTGGTGCGGCCGTTTTGGTGAGCAGCTTCGCCTTTGGGTTCCAGGTTCCGGCGCCAGTGGAACGTATCGATCCCAAAGTTGTGGCGACGCCGGGTCAATCCCCCTGGGGCGACCCGGTAGCGGAGCGGCTGCGTGAATTGGCACCCAACAAATACGAAGTGTACATTCTGGCTCAGGCCTGGGCGTTCCAGCCTAACCAGATTCGTGTTCCGGTGGGGTCAACCGTCACCTTTTATTTAACTAGCAAAGATGTTCAGCATGGTTTTCGGCTGGATGGAACCAACATCAACATGATGGTTTTACCCGGCGAAGTATCAAGATTGACCGCCACGTTTGATGAACCTGGTGAATACAACTTCATCTGCCACGAATATTGTGGCGTGGGTCATCACACAATGTATGGTCAATTGATCGTGGAGCCATAGTTATGGATGCGGTAAATGAAATTGTTCAACCGGTAAGACGGCCGTCTTTGTCGCTGTGGCGTACGGCCGTTGTCCTCTTTAAGCTGCGCATTGTTTCCCTACTGGTGCTGTCTGCCTTTGGCGGCGCCGGGCTTGGCACTCTGGTGACTGGGCGCGTTTCTGGTTGGTCCTGGGTGCTGTTGGCCATTACCGGCACGCTGTCGGCGGCGGGTGCCTCGGGGATCAATCAATACCTGGAGCGTGAACGCGATTCGCGCATGAACCGCACGGCCGCCCGACCACTGGCTGCGGGCCAGATTGAAAATCCGCACCTGGTGCTGCTGCTGGGTTTGGGCATGGTTTTAGGGGCAACCGCGTTGGCAGCCGCATTCAACTTAGCTTTGGCATTTTGGGTATTCCTCGGTGCTGTCATTTACGTGGGAGTGTATACCGTCTGGCTGAAGCCACGTACCACGCTCAACATCGTGATTGGCGGTGCGGCAGGCAGCTGCGCCGTTATCAGTGGTGGGGCGGCGGTGGGGGCCTGGTCGGCGTTAGGCGTCTGGATATTGGCCGTGCTGGTCTTTGTCTGGACACCGGTACACTTCTGGGCGCTGGCTATGGCTTATCGGGCCGACTACATCAAGGCCGACTATCCCATGCTGCCTGCCCGGGTTGCGCCAGCTGTGGCGGCCCGGTGGACGGCCGTTCACACGGTACTCACGGCGACGGCTGGCATGGCGTTGGGTTTCTGGCCAGCCATTGATTGGGTCTACCTGGTACCGATTGGGCTGGCAACGGCCGTACTCGTTGTACGTACCATTGCTTTGCTCATCGCTCCGGCCGAAAAAGCACCGGCGTTTGCCCTATTCCACTTCTCCAATCTCTATCTTGCGCTCGTGCTGGTTGTTGTCTTGCTCGCCAGCTTGTGGAGGTAAATAATTTATGTATGCAGGCACTAAAAAATTGACGGGCTGGTACCTCGGTGTAGGTATGGTGGCCCTATTTATTGGGGGAGCTTTAGGCCCCCTACAAAAACTTGAGCACGTGGGTATTAACGTGTACCCGGCTCTTACAAATGTTGGCCTGAACAGCTACTACCAGGGTTTGACCATTCACGGTGTGTTGAATGTGCTGGTGTGGACCACTTTCTTCATTGTGGGTTTCCTTACTTTTGCGAACGTTCACAGCCTGAAACGCGATCTGACACACCCCAAGCTTAACTGGGCGAGCCTGATCATCATGATTGTTGGGTTAGTGATGGCGGCCGTTCCGGTTTTGCTAAACCTGGCCACGGTTCTCTTCACCTTCTATCCACCATTGATGGCTTCGCCCTATTACTACATTGGCCTGACGCTGGTTGTCATTGGCTCCTGGGTGGGTGGTTGGGGTATGTTCCTTACCTACCGCGCCTGGCGCAAAGAAAACCCCGGTGTTCAGACACCCCTGATTGCTCTGGCGTCTAATATCACAATGGCGATGTGGCAAATTGCGACCGTCGGTATTGCCGCCGAAATGCTCTGGCTCATCATTCCCTGGTCGTTGGGTTTGGTTGATGGTATCGATCCGCAGTTGGCTCGTACCTTTTTCTGGTTCACCGGACATCCCATCGTTTACTTCTGGCTGCTGCCGGCTTATGTGGCCTGGTACGGTATGGTGCCCCAGCAAGCGGGTGGTAAGTTGTTTAGTGAACCGATGGCGCGCCTGGTCTTCTGGCTCTTCCTGCTGCTGTCTATTCCCGTTGGTTTGCATCACCAATATCTGGATCCCAGCGTACCGCAGGGCTGGAAGGTGGTCCATGCCGTTTTGACCTATTCGCTGTTCATCCCCAGCTTGCTGACCGCCTTTAACGTCATTGCTTCACTGGAACTTGGTGGGCGGGCTCGCGGCGGCACTGGTCTGTTGGGCTGGATTCGCACGTTGCCCTGGGATAACCCCTCGTTTACGGCGCAAAACCTGGCCATGATTCTGTTTGCCTTTGGTGGTATTGGCGGTTTGACCAACGCTTCTTACAACCTGAACCTGGTGATACACAACACGATGTGGGTTCCAGGGCATTTCCACCTCACTGTAGGGTCTGGCGTGACGCTCACCTTCTTTGGTATTGCTTACTGGCTGGTACCCAAGCTGGCCAACAAGCCGCTGTTTAGCAATAAAGTGGCGTTGTGGCAATCCTGGACCTGGTTTGTTGGGATGCTGCTTATGTCCAACGGGCTCCACATTCTGGGGCTGAACTTTGGCTCGCCGCGCCGTACCATGTTGGGTGTAGCGCCTTACGCCTCGGCGGATTGGCAGCCACTGTTGATTGAAGCCGCGCTTGGCGGTATCATTCTAGGTGTTAGCGGTTTGTTGTTCTATACCAATATGCTGGGCACCGTTTTCTCCAAGAAAACGCTCACGGAAGAAATCGAGATGCCAGTGGCTGAACCGCTAGAAGCACATCCTGCCCCTGCATGGCTGGACAGCTGGCGTCCCTGGGTGGTGGCTACCCTCGTTTTAATCGTCGTTTCTTACGGCCCAATATTGGTTTATCTTATTTCCAATCTCAATTTGACATCTCCCGGTTTTAACAAATTGTGGTAATGTTAGGGTATTAGGGTTGGCACTGGCAGAAAAGCCAGTGCCAACTAAATAAAAAAACAAACATTTCATTTTGGAGGTCGCATCAATGCGAAAATTAACGTTAATGATTTTATTAATGCTGCTGCTGTCGCTGGGCCTTGCTGCCTGCGGCGGCGGTAGCGATGAACCGGCTGAAGGCGGCGAAGAAACGGCCGCTACTTCCGTAGGTGACGCGGCAAACGGCGAACGTCTCTTTAACGAGACCGTCATTGGTGCCGCCAGTGCGCCTGGCTGCATCACCTGCCATTCTCTGGAGCCTGGGGTTGTGCTGGTCGGTCCGTCACATTCTGACATTGGCACCCGTGCCAAAACGGCCGTTGAAGGTATGGCAGCTGTAGATTATCTGGAGCAGTCCATCCGCGAGCCAAACGCCCACATCACTGAAGGATACACCGAAGGCGTGATGTATCAGAATTACGCGGAAGAGCTGACCAATACACAGATTAACGATTTGGTCGCCTTCTTACTCACGTTGGAATAACGATCTGACACCAACGGGTGGTGATTGTCTGATAACGCGTTGGACAATCACCACCTTTTTTATTTCCTCAAAGTTTGGGGGGTAGGGCATACATTTGTCCTTTGCCTCAACCAACAGCCACCAAGCCCATGTCACGATTGCGAAAAAAAGAAGAGCCCGAAGTTCTGCCCGGTGCCGTGCTGGAAGAAGATTGTCAGACGGTTGTGGTAGCAGAGAATTTCAGCGTCGATGATGACGATCATGATGACGATCACGAACATGACGTGACCTGGACGGCCGTTTCTCACACCCCCGATTCCGGCGATTTGCTGGCGGGCTGGCAGCGTAAACCGGCTGCCTGGGCTGTTTGGCTGGAAAAACTGGCGCTGTGGATCGAACGGCCGTTTAACACCCTTACTGGCGCCCGACAGCTCAATCCCTTTTACCACACCGGCACCATTGCCGTATTGCTCACCCTGGTGGTGGGTCTCACCGGTTTTTATATCTTCCTGTTTTACAAATACGGCTTTGAAGAATCCTACCTGTCGGTGCTGCGTATGAACGACATGGTCATCACCCGCACCATGCGCGCTGTCCATCGCTATGCATCCGGCGCGTTGGTCGTAACTACGCTGCTGCATGCCTACCGCACCCTGTTTATGGAACGGTTTCGCGGCCAGCGCTGGCTGGCCTGGGTCACGGGTATTGTGCTGACCATCATCGTCTGGTTGGCGGGGGTGACTGGTTACTGGCTGGTGGTGGACGCGCGTGCCCAGCTGATCACCGATGGCTTCGTCCGCTTTTTGCAAACCTTTACTCCTTGGGCCGATGGCTTTGTCCTCTGGCTTACCCGAGCTGATTTGAGCGCCAACAGCTGGCCTATCATGTTAATTCTGCTGGCACTGCACATCGCCCTCTTTCTGGCGGTAGCCTACTTCT
>CAUJGI010000307.1 GCA_963169155.1 Chloroflexota bacterium | reverse complement strand
GCCATATCTTTTAGAAAGTCGAAGGCACCGCCGCGGGCCACTTCCTGGCCGTCCGGCACGTCGGCATAGGGTTGATCGACCCATTCCCAGACGTTGCCCGCCATGTCGAAAACGCCAAAGCTGCTGCGGTTGGGTGGCAGGCTGCCGGTGGCGTAGGTGTCATTATCGGGCAACGCTACGCCCGCCTGGCTGTCGCCCCAGGGGAAAAGCAGCCCCAGGTCGCCGCGCGCCGCCACTTCCCATTCGGCTTCGGTGGGCAGCCGCTTATTTTGCCAGTCGCAGTAATCGTTGGCATTGTCCCAGGTGAGGCCGCGCACGGGATGGTTTTCTTTGCCAATAGGAATCTGGCCACTGGGCCAGCTGTTGGGCGGCTCCGCCTCGTTATCGGCGATGAAGGCCGCGTACTCGCGGTTGGTTGTTTCAAACCGGTCAAGCCAGTAAGGTTCCAGGGCAACTTCCTGCGGCGGGACGTATTGGCCGCCGCTTAAATTGGCCCCGACCGTGTAGCTGCCGCCAGGAATTTGCACCATTCGGGCCGATGGGGGCAGGTCTGGGGCAAAGAGGATGGGCAGCAAAAAGTAGGCGGCGGCGGCAATGGCCAGCAGGGCAAGCAGCCCAACGGCCCACGGCAGCCAGCGCCGGGAGGCTGGGGCGGCAGATTTTTCCGGGCGAACGGCCGTTTTGGTTTCGCTTTCTGGTTTGAGGATGACGGTTTTGTCGAGTGACGGCCGTTTCTCCGCCACCGTTTCCGGTTCGGGTTCGGCGCGGCGCGGCACGGTCACTTTCGGCCGTTCCTGGGTGAGTCGGGTCGGCGTGATGTAACTCAGCGTGTCCGGGTTGGCGCTGATCATCTGGCGCGCCACGTCTCGCAGGGCCATCGACATTTCGATGGCGGAGCCAAACCGGTCTTTGGGGTCTTTAGACAGCGCTTTTTGCAGCACAGCATTAAACATTTCCGGCAGGTTGCTGTTGAAAAGGCGAATGTCTGGCAGTGGTTCGTTGACGTGTTTCATCATCACCGTCAGGGCCGACTGGCCTTCAAACGGTGGACGGCCGCACGCCATTTCATAGAGCATGACCCCCAGCGAGTAAATGTCGGCCCGATGATCAATTTCATCACCAACAACCTGCTCTGGGGCCATGTAAGCGGCCGTACCAATCGTGGCTCCGGTGGCGGTGTGTACATGCCCGCCGCCCACCAGCTTGGCAATGCCAAAGTCAAGCAAAATCGGCTGCCCCAGCAGGTTGATGATCACGTTCGACGGCTTGAGGTCGCGGTGGATCATGTTGCGCTCGTGGGCATAAGCCACCGCTTCGCACAGTGGCACCATGATCTGGATTGCTTCTTCCAGCGGCAGGCGCAGCCCGGCTTCTTTGAGGTCTTTGATTCTTTTGTCCAGCGGCGTGCCGGCAATGTACTCAAAAACAATGTAGTAGACGCCGCCATCGTGGTTGAAGTCGTGTACCAGCATGATGTTGGGATGGCGCAGACGGGCCACGGCGGCGGCTTCTTGCTCAAACCGCTTCACAAACTCCGGGTGCTCGGAGAGGTGGGGGTGGATGATTTTGATGGCGACGGTACGCTGTAAATTTGGGTCGGTGGCCCTGTAGACGGAAGACATGCCGCCGCTGCCCAGCAGCGATTCGATCTTGTAGCGGCCACCAATGGTGCGTCCAATCCAGGTTGGTTGCAAATCACTCATCTTAATTCTCCAGAAGGTGCTTACTGTTGAATCTGCTAATTACTTGAGTAAACCGCACACGATTCACGCTTTTTCTTGGAAAAACTGTGTGCGGTTTACGTAAAATCTTACTCGGTACAGGCAGGGGCAGGCACAAATAGATTTGCGCTAACGGTCTGCCCATTAACGATCACACTGCCGGTGCCAATGACGGCCCCGCCGCTGCTGTTTACGGCAAAGGTGATGTTATCATTTTCTACCGTTCCCACCAGTTCGCCTTGCCAATAATATGCAAACGTTCCGCTGACGCCCTGGGCACGCATATAAATCTGCTGCGTCCAGCCGCTGCTGGTGCAAAGCTCGGTGCCGGGCAGGGGGTAGATGTCCAGGCTGAAACTGCCGCTGCCGAGGGGAACGGCCGTTCCCCCCTCAGCCACTGGGTCTGTACGAATGGGCAGCTCGGTCACATCGCCGCTTAATGTGAACAGCTCAGCAAACACAAATCCCGCGTTGCCCTCTTTGTCTTGCACGTACAGCCAGTTGTTGTTGGCCGAGCGGGCCAGCACGGCGACCATTTCATCGGCCATCACCACGCCAATTTCGCTGGCTTCGGCATTGGCCTGGGCAAAAAGCGCGGCGTTGGCGGTGGCCACGGCCATATTTTCCGGCATGCTGGTGATGCTGGGTGCGGGTGTGTCGGTTAGAACTGGGGCGCTGGTGGGCACGGCCGTTTCGGTCGGCAGAGGTGTTTGGCTGGGTACGGCCGTTGCTGTGGCGCTGGGCGATGGGGTATTGGTGACGATGAGAGAGAGCGCGGGGGGGGTAACGGCCGTTGTCGCCACTGCATCATCGTTGTTGTTGAGCCAGTTAAACGCCAGGGTCACAATGAGCAGCATTCCGGCCAGCCCAGCCAGACCCAGCAGCACCGGTTTACTCCAGTTGTGCCGCTCCCGCTCCTGAATCATCGCCTGGGCGGACGCAACCACCTCTTGCGTATCCGGGTAGTTGCTGTCGATGCCCGCGATTTGCGTCCAGCGGGCCAGCGCCTGTTCCGGGTTTTTGTGGGCCAGGGCGGCAATCGCCTCGCCATACAGGTTGGCCGCAATGCCCTCGTTGGCGCGTTTGACCACGGCCAGACGATCTGGGAAGGTGAGCGTGCCGCGCCGCTGCTCAATCGCGGCCCACCTGGCCAGCGCCGATTGGTATTCGCGTTTGTCCAGGGCATCGATTGCTTCTTCGTACAGGGTGTTCAGCCGGGCTTGCAGCGATACGGTGTCCAATCCGGCGCGAGCGCCAGCTTCCATCTGGTTCAGCTTGGGATGATCGACTTCACGTTCACGCAGGGATTTTACGGCCGTCAAACTTTCTGAATAATCGGCGGCATTCAGGGCTTGTTCGGCACGCTGCACCAGCTGCTCGATGGCTTGCTGGCGCAGCTGGTGTACCGGCTGCTTCTTAAATTCCGGGTCAAGGCGCTGTAAATCGTGAAGCCGGTCCAGGCAGCGGGCAAACTCGCGTTCGCGGAACAGCCCCTGGGCGTGCTGCCACAGCTCGGTAAGGGGATCGATTGGGCGTAGGGTCTGCGTATCGCTGGGGGCTTGCAGCTGGTGAGCGGCCGTTTTGAGGGCAATGGCCATCTCAAAAGCGGTTTGATACCGCTGCTCTGGGTTTTTGGCCAGGGCGCGCTCCAGGATCGGCACCACGGCGGTGGGAATATTGGCTTCGATGGCCTGGATGTCTGGCACCGGATCGTTGTTTTGCTTAAACATCACCTGGTAGGTGGAATCGCCCTGGTACGGCGTTTCGCCGCTGAGCATTTCATACATCATGATGCCCAACGAATAAATGTCTGAGCGGTGATCGGCGTGATCGCCGCGCACCTGTTCGGGGGACATGT
>CAUJGI010000306.1 GCA_963169155.1 Chloroflexota bacterium | reverse complement strand
TTTTCTCAACGCTCGATTTTAGAGCAGTTTTTCAATCGGTCATCCCCAATTATTTTTCCTATCGTCTATAGAATGCCAACTACACCGCAGCTTTCAGGCTGGCCACCAGCTGCTGAATGGCGGGCTTGATATGTTGATTGAATTCGGCGTCACTGCTTACTTTGGGCAATTTCGGTGATTGTCCAGTCCACACGACAGAACCGGTAGAAGAGCGGATGACCCGTACCTGGATGATGCTATCAACAGAGCCATACCCCTCAAAAAGGCCCGTGACAATGTCATGAACACCAATTTTCTGGCCAACCTGGGCAACGGCCGTTGGGGCCATATCGCTGTTCAGGCTTAAGCCCATTTCCGCCAATTTCGCCTTGAGTGGGTCACTGCCTACCACCGTGTATTTTCCGGTTTTTACCAATTCTGTAACAAACACATCCTGCGCCCGGGTGGGAATGTTATCCAACATCAATATCTGGCTCGCGTTGTTGTTCAATTTGGCGACGGCAATACTGGACATCTTCGTGTTTTCCTTAATTGGGTGCCCACGTTGGGGGCAAGAACGGTGAATAAGCGGAGCAGTTAAGATTGTGGTGGTGTTGGTATAGCGCAAAAATATGACAAGTTGTCACAGTTTGTCCCGGCTGCGAGCGAGCAAAACCCACTCAACAAATACCAAAACCTGCCCCCTTAACTGCCAGAAGTTTGCATTGTAGGGTTGGCTTAAAATGAAGTCAACATTGAGAAAAAAACTACAATGCCCGGGGTGAGTAAAGTCTTTGGTGCGGCGATTGATGAGGGATGGGGAGAGTGGTAACGGCCGTATCGGGCCAACATTGTGCCTAGGCAGCAAGTTGTTCAGTTCGGTCAGCATCGAGAATCTTGACGGAGAGTGACATGATTCTATAATCTCTCCATTCGCTGCTAAATTTCACTTGAATTTCCACAAAAGGTGACCGGGCATTAACATGAGTGACTCAATAAATTGGCGCAGGGAACTCCGCAGAGCGATTGAGGAGGGGTTTGACGATAGTGAACTCCAGACGCTTTGCTTTGATCTTGACATCAAATATGAATCCCTATCTGGCGATAATTTTTCGTCTAAAGTCCGGGAACTCATCGAATATTTTGAGCGAAAGAAAGAACTCTCCCAACTGATTTCCTACTGCAAAGAGAAACTGCAAAAGGTGCCGTGGGATGCCATTGAAGCGGCCGTAAAAGAAGTTGATGCGGTGCCGAGCGAGGATCTGCCCCCGGATGAACCCCCTCCACCTTTTTGGCAGGGAATAAACCAACAGACGATTCTTATCGGCGTGGGGGGTGTGGTGGTGCTAATCATTGCCCTGTTTTTTATTTTCCGACCGGGCAAGGAAGAGACCGCATCCCTTGCCGCCACAGAAATACCCGCCGGGCCAGCCACCTCAGAAACGGCCGTTCCTCTCGCTGCCGAAGTCGAAGTCACCGCTGAACCGACACTGGAGGCAACAGAAATCCCGCCCACGTCTACCAGTGCGCCTGCTCTGGAACCAACCGTGGAACCCACCAACACGCCGTTGGTTGCCGCGACGTCACCGGTTGAGCCGACCCTTGAACCATCCGTTGCGGCGACAGCCCTCGCTGAACCCTCACCGGAACCAACCGTTGAAGCGGCCGTACTCGCCGAACCCACTGTCCTTTACCCAGACGGAAGCCCCCTGGAACTGACCTACGACGCCACCAGTTTGTATCTCTACAATCCATCCTCCGCGCGGGTTCGCGTGAGTGACCTCAGCTTTGAAGCGCTGGATAACGCGGGACGGCCGTTAATTTATGGGATGGCCGGTAGTCGCTGGACGCAGTTCTACAGCTTCGTGGACGGATTTGCCTGCAACGGTATCGAGCCCTTTGGCGTTGGTGGATCCTTCATGCGTCCCCAGTTTTGCCGCAGCTACAATGCCACCGTCACGCCAGCGCAAAACGGCAGTGAAATATTCTGGATTGAGCGGTCGGGAGCCGTTGAGTTTCGCGTCCTGTGGGCCGGTGAGGAAATTGCCCGCTGTCCGTTGGGAACCGAAACCTGTCAGCTGTTTGTGCCCGCCCCCTAAAAACGAAGTTAAAAGTATGATGTCTGGGCGGCGTCGATCACCAGTTGCATGAAAGCGCAGACATCGCTGCGCCGCGCCGATAGGTTTTCGTAAGTAGAAACGGCCGTCGGATTGGCCCGAATGTTGAGGGCGTCGGTAATGATTTGCTGCCAACGACCGTCAAACGTCTCCAGCGCATATTGTCCCGCACCGGTTTTGGAAGTGATACGGCCGTTGACCAGCGTGTAGTGTAGCCGCACCACGCCCAATACTCCCCAGGTCACCGGCCAATTCAGCGGCTCCACCTGGTCGGGTGCGTCTTGATACTGCTTCAGCCAGGGCAGCCAGTAGGATTGGTAATTGTTCAGCATCCAGGCACGCAAGACGCCCACATCGTACCAGACCATCGTTTTGTCTAGCGTTGGGCCACGCAGCACAACACCGTGATCCACAAGTTCGTGCCAGGTTACCGGGTCCAGCGCAAAGTTGCCCGATGGCTCAAAGTTCCCTTCGTGGTTAAAGGGTACCGGGGCGCAAGCCTGGGGTCCGGCGGCCAGAGCGGCCCAGGTGAGATGGGGGCCGTCAAAATTTAGATCGGGGTACGCCTTGCGGAGAGACGCGTGGGCTGCGGCCAATCCTTGCAGCTCTGCCTCACTGGGCGGCGCAGCAGAGACAACCACAAAGTCTACATCGCTGCTCTGTGCCTGAAA
Source organism: Chloroflexota bacterium (assembly GCA_963169155.1). Lineage (GTDB taxonomy): Bacteria > Chloroflexota > Anaerolineae > Promineifilales > Promineifilaceae > Leptofilum. The sequence continues at coordinate 1,144 of CAUJGI010000306.1, read as the reverse complement.
ATCGCCCAGCGCCACCGAGCCAACCAGATACAGCCCTTGAATGAAGCCAGGTACGGCCGTATCCGCCGCATCGAGGAAGTTGTTTGTGATGGCCAACACTTTTGCGGGAATGTTCAAGACGTTTTCCTTTTGGTTCTGTTGCCGGATCGGCTTACTTCCGACACGCTACAAAGATCATGACCTGGCTGGTGTGGGTCAAGGGACCCCTCTGCCAGTCGCCGTACACCTGCACGACGGTAAATCCGGCACGGCTCAGCGATGAGCTGATCTCTTTGTGGCTGCGAAAGCGCAGCGTGCTGGTGACGACCAGATCTTCCCCCGTGTTTTTGAAGAGATTATGACCGACGAAGTGAACACGGCCGTTTTCCGCCCCCACCACCTCCAGCCACGTCTCTACTGGTCCATGCGGTGTTTCCAGCCGGGCAAAGGTGGTTTTGGGGTTCCACCGTTCCCAGCCGCGGTCATCCGGGCTGCGGCTTTCAAAGGCCAGACGGCCGTGAGGGCGCAGGGCGGTATAAATGTGCCGCAGGGTGGTGGCCCACTCGGCGTCATCAAGAAATACCTGGGCCACATTGCTTGTCATCAGCACCAGATCGGCGGCGGGGGTGCCCAGGACGCTAGAATCACCTTCGATCCACTGAACGCGCGCCGCGCCCGGCTGGCGGTGGGCGTAGGCCAGCATCGCCGGGGAGGGGTCAACGCCCGTGACCTCCCGGCCAGCCACCGCCAGTTGGCGCGTAAGCAGCCCGGTGCCACAGCCCAGATCAAAAATACGCTGCGCCTTTAGCTCATTGGCCAGCTCCAGGAAGAAGTCGAAGTCTGGTCCATGCGGATTTTCGATGTCGTACAGGTCCACCAGGCGTGGGTCGGTGTAGTGTCGGTCGAGTTGGGTCATAGGTGAGAAAGTATAACATGGGTGGTGGCAACGGCCGTCAGCTTACTCTTCCGGCTGACTAACTTCAAGGTCAGTCAGTTCAAAATGATTCCATTCATTCTGGATGGGTCCGGTGAGCGGCAGCCGTAGACCGGTGGCTGGTTGATACAGCCCCGTTACCAGCGTGTAGGTTCCCGTGGGCAAATCAGCTGGCAGGGTGAGCGAAAATCGCTGGGTGATGGTTTCAAACGGCCGCCAGGCCGTCATGGG
>CAUJGI010000305.1 GCA_963169155.1 Chloroflexota bacterium | reverse complement strand
TAGGAGCGAGGTTTTTCGGTATAATAATGAAGTCACGATTCATGGGAGAGTCCGTTTTTTGTTTGTTGGGGTCTGGTAACCACCATCATCTCAAAAAACGGACCATCCCGCCATTTTCTCGCTTACTTTTGCAACACGCTCTCAGAGGGAATCAATACAGGATGCCACCAAAAAATGATACGGCCCTGCGTAAAAGGGGGCACGGCCGTTTCCGTCACAATCGGCGTTGGTTCAGTGGTGGCGGTGGGGGGTACGGCCGTTTCCGTCGGCACTATCACTTGGGAAACGGCCGTAACCGACCCGATCTCCGCTGCTTCACCTTCACGACAGCCCACAAACAAAAAAAACATGCTGAACAATAATATTGGCAGAGAAACTTTCATGTAGACTCCTGGCAGAAACCACACCCTCTGAATGATTTTGTAAAAGTATAGACGGAACGGCCGTCTCGCTCTATACGCCCACCCCACCAATCCCCCGCTTCTCACCCACTATGCCGAAGATGGGCTATACTTGGCGGGATGAAGCATTGTTTATCGACCCACAGCCAAGAGGTACTTCATGTCTGACTTTCCTATTTTTGATGGCCACAATGATACCCTGCTCAATTTGCATTTAGAACATCGCGGCAACGGCCGTTCCTTCTTCGAACGCTCCGAAGTTGGCCACATCGACCTGCCCCGCGCCCGCGAAGGTGGCCTGGCCGGTGGTTTTTTTGCCGTCTTCACCCCCAACCGCCGCCGCCCCGCCACCGAAAAAGAAAAAAAAGCCGACGCCGAAAATTTTAAGAAGACCAAAAAAGGGTACAAAGTGCCCCTGCCCGACCCCATCCGCCACAAAGATGCGCTGCGGTTTACAACGGCCGTTGCCACCCACCTCTTCGAAATCGAAAAAGCGTCTGAAGGTCAGGTCAAAATCGTGCGCAGCGCCAAAGAGCTGCGCAAATGCCTCCGCGACGGCACCTTTGCCGCCATCCTGCACATCGAAGGGGCCGAGGCGATTGACACCAACTACGACGCCCTGCACATCCTGCACGCCGCCGGGCTGCGCTCCCTGGGATTGGTCTGGAGCCGCCCCACCAAGTTTGGCCACGGCGTCCCGTTCAGCTTCCCCAAATCGCCTGATAGTGGCCCCGGCCTCACCAAAGAAGGCAAAGGGCTGGTGCGCACCTGCAACGAGCTGAAGGTGATGATCGATCTGTCTCACCTCAACGAAAAAGGGTTCTGGGACGTGGCCAAAATCAGCGCTGCGCCGCTGGTGGCCACCCATTCCAACGCCCACGCCCTCTGCGCTTCGCCGCGCAACCTGACAGACAAGCAGCTAGACGCCATCAAGGAGACGGGCGGCATGGTGGGGATTAATTTTCATGTGGGGTTTTTGCGGGAAGACGGCCGTTACCAGGAACCAACCTCCCTCAGCGAAATTGTGCGCCACCTGGTCTACATTGCCGACCGCATTGGCATCGACCACGTCGGCTTCGGCTCCGACTTTGACGGCGCCACCATGCCCCACGACCTGGCCGACGTCACCGGGCTGCCCAGGCTCGTCCAGGCGCTCCAGGAACACGGTTTTGACAAAGCAGCCCTGAAGAAAGTGACGCATGAGAATTGGCTGCGGGTACTGCGCCAGACCTGGAGCGAATAATGAAAATTCGGATGACAAAAGTCGGGAGTTCTTTTGTTATCTTTTTCTTTATGCTAGAATGCTCACAGTCAAAAACTGGCCCATAAGGTGACTTCATGCAGCAATCAATCAGTGCCATTTTATCTGTAACCGATATTTTCGATACGTTTACCGAAACGCAATTACAGCTTGTGGCGGCACTTTGCGAGAGCCAAACCTACCAGACGGGTGACATTCTGCTCCGGGAAAATGACCAGACGACAGAGATGTACGTCATCGCCCGGGGCGGAGTAGAGGTAATCATGAACCCAACCTTCGTGAGCAATGATGTGACCGAAGGTGAAATGGTGGTGCTCACCGAGCTGCGCCAGGGGCAGGTGTTTGGCGAAGTGGCTCTGGTTGACCAGGGCATGCGCTCAGCCACCATTCGCGTCAGCCAGGCCCACACGGTGCTGCTGCGCATCGCCCGAAAGCGCCTGATGCAGCTGTGTGATACCTATCCCGAACTCGGCTACAAATTAATGAAAAATCTGGCCGCAGACCTGGCTTTCAAAATTCGCAATACCGATTTAACCATTCGCCAGTACCAATTGATGCTGTCTCAATCCAAGTTAGACGCATCATAGGCACTGGGAAAAGTAACAGAGACGTCACACCCAATGCAGTGCCCAACCCCTTCGACTGACTTTTTGACCCGAGCGGACGCTTCTCCGCTTGTGGTATCTGGTGGGAAACGGCCGCTGCGACGATCGCCTTCTGGTTAATCATCTCCGGGAGCCTGTCACCCCAAATCGTTACCTGGCGAATCACGGCACCAATCATTTCTACCAATTCAGCTGTTCCAGGGTGGTTTGTAGTAGCAACATGAAAGTGGAAATCATCAGCATCGGCACCGAACTCCTCGTGAGTGACATCCTCGACACAAATGCCGCCTACATTTCTCGTAGTTTGCGGGAAGTGTCCGTTTCTCTTACCAGCAAGGTCACCATTGGCGATGATCCAGAGATGATTGCCGACGCCTTCCGCGTGGCGCTGCGCCGCGCCGATGTGGTAATTGCCACCGGCGGCTTAGGCAGCGGCAAGGATGATTTTACGCGTCAGGCCGCGGCGGCCGTTTCCCACCGCGCCATCATTCCCGAACCACCGGGCATCCAGGGTGCCATCTCGCTGGGCAGCAGCGACGCCCGCTCCACTGGCCTGATGCTGGAAGAAGACAACGGCGTGCTGGTTTGCCTGCCCGGCAACCGGCGTGAAATGTCTTACCTGTTGGAAACGGCCGTTCTGCCCTACCTGCGCCAACGTCTCAGCAGCGAAGTGCAGTCGGGCTGGACGCTGCTGCGCTGTGTCGGCGTCATGGAAAGCAGCCTCAAGCAAGACCTGGCCGACCTGGCCTCTGGCGGCAATCACCGCATCACCTACGATTCGTTTGCGGGCCAGACCAATATTCGCCTGTGGGCCAAAGCCAGCTCGGAAAAGGAGCTTCAAGAGCAGCTGCAAAAGATGAAAACGGCCGTTTCTCAGCGCCTGGGTGATCACGTGTTTGGTGAAGAAGCCGATCGACTGGAAACGGTGGTGCTGCACCACCTGAGTAAAAACAACCTGCGCCTGAGCCTGGCCGAATGTTACACCCACGGCATCCTGGCCAAAACCATCGCCCCGCTGCCAGACGCTGCCGGGCACATCCACCTGCATCCAGCCCACACCTGGAAGGATCTGGCCGCCGCTCTCCAGCTGGAAAACCTCACCGGTGACAACCTGAGCCAGTGGTGCCGCAGCGCGGCCAACGCCCTGCGCAGCCAAAACAACAGCGATCTCAGCCTGATGGTGTACAGCAACGTCACCCAGGGCGGGGTGCAGGTGTTGGTAACCCTGGCTTCCCCCAACGGCGTTTCGGTAACTCAGCGTTCGTTTGGCGGCCACCCGGAAAACATCGACCAATGGGCGCTGACCCTGGGGCTCACCCATTTGCGTCGCTGGCTGATGGTGCACAACTGAGTGGAGACGGCCGTTTCCGCCATCCATCCACCCCGCCCCCATGACACCCCAAAGCCTGTGACCACCACCCATTGCGCCTGAGCCACAAAGGAAGATTCCATGAACACACGCTTAATGGCTGAACTGACGCACCTCCTGGGCGACCGCTTTACTGCAAGCGATTACGAACGCCAGCAGCACGGCCAGGACGAATCCGCCCTGCCGCCAATGCTGCCCGATGCCGTCTGTTTTCCCCTCACCACGGCCGAAGTGGCCGAAATTGTACGCCTTTGTGCCCGGCACCAGACCCCGATCATCCCGTTTGGCGCGGGCAGCTCGCTGGAGGGGCATGTCTTTGCCCCCCACGGCGGGGTCACAGTAGACCTGTCGCGCATGGACAAAATTCTGCGCGTGAGCGCCGACGATCTGGACTGCACCGTGCAGGCTGGCGTCACCCGCCAGCAGCTCGACCAGACGCTGCGCCAGCAGGGGCTGTTTTTCCCGGTCGATCCGGGCGCAGATGCCACGCTTGGCGGCATGGCCAGCACCCGGGCCAGCGGCACGACGGCCGTACGCTACGGCACCATGGCCGACAATGTGTTGGCCCTCACCGTGGTGCTGCCCGGCGGCGAAGTGATCCAGACCGGCACCCGCGCCCGCACATCCGCGGCGGGCTACGACCTTACCCACCTCTTTGTTGGTGCCGAAGGCACCCTGGGCATCATCACCGAGGTCACCCTGAAGCTCCACGGAGTGCCCGAGGCGATGTCGGCGGCCGTGGTGGGGTTTGCTGAGTTTGATACGGCCGTTAAAGCCGTCACCGAAATTCGCCAGGCTGGTATTCCTGTGGCCCGGGTCGAATTTCTCGACGAGGTGATGGTGGCCGCGATTAACCAGTTTGCGGGCCTGAAGCTGGCCGAACGGCCGACGTTGTTCTTTGAATTCCACGGCTCTACCGCCACCGTACAGGAATGCGCCGAACTGGCCGGGGAAATCACCCACGCCTGGGGCGGCAGCGACTTCCAGTGGGCGGTGGACACCGCAGCGCGCAACGCCCTGTGGAAAGCGCGCCACAACGCCTATTTTGCGGGCCTGGCTTTCCGTCCCGGCAGCCGGTCGCTCACCACCGATGTCTGCGTGCCAATCTCGCGGCTGGCCGACTGCATCATCGCAACCAAGCACGATTTGCGCGAATCCTTCCTGACCGCGCCCATTGTGGGCCACGTCGGCGATGGCAATTTCCACCTGATGTTCCTGGTTGACCCCACCAGACCAGAAGATATGGCTGAAGCCGAACGGTTAAACAAACGCCTGGTCGAACGTGCCCTGGCGTTGGGCGGCACCATCACCGGCGAGCATGGGGTCGGCCTGGGCAAAATGAAGTTCATGGAGGCCGAGCATGGCCAGGGGGCGCTGGCCGTGATGCAGGCCATCAAACACGCCATCGATCCGCAAAACTTGATGAACCCCGGCAAGATGCTGCCCAGATTGGGCCAATCTTGAAGATTGGCCCAATCTTGTTCTTATGGGCAATTTCCACCCCCACCCTAACCCTCCCCCTGGGAGGGGGAGAGAATCTGGCTCCCTCTCCCTTGCAGGGAGAGGGCTGGGGTGAGGGTCAT
>CAUJGI010000304.1 GCA_963169155.1 Chloroflexota bacterium | reverse complement strand
TGAAGGGTACCAGGGCATGGTCGATGGCCAGGGCATGATTCGGCCGATGGCCTGGCAAGACGTGGGGGGCATTCTCTACAAAGGCGGCACCCTGATTGGCACCGCCCGCTGCAATGACTTTCGCGAGCGACACGGCCGTTTGCGCGCCGCCCGCAACCTCCTCGAACATGGCATTAACAACCTGGTGGTCATTGGCGGCGATGGCAGCCTGACCGGGGCCAACATCTTTCGCCAGGAGTGGTCCAGCCTGCTCGACGAGCTGGTGGAAAAGGGCGAACTGCCCTACGACCTGGCCCAGGCCCATCGCGAACTGACCATCGTGGGTCTGGTTGGCTCGATTGACAACGACATGTGGGGCACCGACATCTCCATCGGTGCGGACACGGCGCTGCACCGCATCACCGATGCGGTGGACGCCATCTCCAGCACAGCCGCCAGCCACCAGCGCTCCTTCGTGGTGGAGGTGATGGGCCGCCACTGCGGTTACCTGGCCTTGATGAGCGCCATCGCCACCGGGGCCGACTGGGTGCTCATCCCCGAAGCGCCGCCGAACCTGGACGAGTGGGAAAACAAGATGTGTGCCGTGCTGAAAAATGGGCGGGAAAACGGCCGTCGTGACAGCATCGTCATTGTGGCCGAAGGGGCGCGCGACCGGTACGGCAGCGAGATCACCTGCGGCTACGTGAAGCAGGTGCTGGAAGACCGTCTCCAGGAAGACGCCCGCGTCACCATTTTAGGCCACGTGCAGCGCGGTGGGTCACCCAGCGCCTTCGACCGCAACCTGAGCACGCTCATGGGCGCAGCGGCCGTTGATGCCCTCGTGTCCGACAACTTCACCGGCCAGGCCACGTTGATTGGCCTGAAGGGCAACAAAATCACCCATACCCCGCTGGAAGAGTGCCTGGAAAAAACCAAAGCGATTGATGAAGCCGTCAGAAGCTGCAACTTTGAGCGGGCCATGGAACTGCGCGGCAGTGGCTTTCGTGAGGCGTTCCAGACGGTACGCACACTGGTACGGGCTATCCCGCACGACCCGCTGCCGGGGCAAAAGCAGCGGCGCATTGCCGTCATCAACAGCGGCGCACCGGCACCGGGGATGAATACGGCCGTTCGAGCGGCCGTTCGTCTTGGGCTGGACAAAGGCCACGCCATGTTTGGCATCTACAACGGCTTCGCCGGTTTTGCCGAAGAACCAATTAAGGAGCTGAACTGGATGAGCGTCAACGGCTGGGCCTACCTGGGCGGCTCCGAACTGGGCACCAATCGGCACGTCCCGGCCAACAGCGACTTTTACAAAATTGCCCGCAGCATCGAAGAAAACAACATCGAAGGGCTGCTGATTATCGGCGGCTGGTCGGCTTACGTGGCCGCTCTGGAGCTGTACCAGCGGCGCAACAACTACCCCGCCTTCAATATCCCCATCGTCTGCTTCCCGGCCACCATCGACAACGACCTGCCCGGCGCGGAGCTGAGCGTCGGCGCGGACAGTGCCCTGAACAGCATCATCGACGCCATCGACAAGATCAAGCAGTCGGCTGTGGCCTCGCGGCGCGTCTTTGTGGTGGAAGTGATGGGCGAGCGCTGCGGTTACCTGGCCCTGATGAGCGCCCTGGCCACCGGCGCAGAACGCGTCTACCTGCACGAAGAAGGGATGCGCCTGACCGATCTGGCCAAGGACGTGGAATCGCTGGTGTCTGGTTTCAAAGAAGGCAAGCGGCTGGGCGTCATTATTCGCAGCGAAGGGGCCAATGAGACGTACACCACCGACTTCATGTGCTCCCTGCTGGAAGAAGAGGGTGGTGATTATTTTACGGCGCGCAAATCAGTGCTTGGCCACTTACAGCAGGGTGGCAATCCCACCCCGTTTGACCGCATCCTGGCCACCCGACTGGCGGCCAAATGCATCAACTATTTGGAAGAGCAAATCGGGGCGGCTGATCCGGTGAGCGCCTGTATTGGCCTGCAAAGCGGCGCATTCCGGTTCACCGAGTTTCACGACATGCAGCGGCTGATGGACCTGGACAACCGGCGTCCCAAGCATCAATGGTGGATGGAACTACGGCCGATTGCCCGAACGATGTCCAACGGCCGTAACTACAACAACAGCCCCGCCCTACCCGGCACGGTCACCGATGAAAGATTAGTGTGAAAGACGGCCGTAATCTTGACATACCAATCCACCCATGCCTACAATGCAGCCATATTTGTTTTGGTGGGGAACAACGCCAGAATTTGCCGGGGTGCCGTTCAAAACAATAGACACCTCCATTTAGACAACTTTGACAAAACAAGATGAGACCATTTCGCCCAAAACCAATCTTTTTTTTGCTGACCCTTTTGGCGTTTAACGCTTTGGGCTGTCAGCTAGCCTCTGCTCTGCCCACCAATGAAAGCAGCAACCTCAACACCGTCGAGGCCGTCAGCACCGATCCACAGCAGGTGGACCCCATTGAAGTGGATGCCCCCGCCCAGGTCACAGAACTGGTAACGGCCAGTTTGGAAACCCAATTCATCGAAGTCTACAACCGCGTCAATCCAGCCGTGGTGCACATCTTTGTCTTTGATGAAGACAGCACGTTGCTGGGCACAGGCAGCGGTTTTGTCATCGATCAGGCCGGTAACGTGGTCACCAATAACCACGTGGTGGCCGATGGCGATGATTTTGAGATCGTGTTTGCCAGCGGCGAGCGGCGGCGAGCCACCTTGCGCGGCACCGACGTAGACAGCGACCTGGCCGTGATCCAGGTCGATTCCCTGCCTGAAGGGGTGCAGCCTGTGCCATTGGGCGACTCCAGCCAGTTGCAGGTGGGCCAGTTTGTTGTAGCCATTGGCAATCCCTTCGGCGAAGCTGGCTCCATGTCGATTGGCGTCATCAGCGGACTGGGCCGCACCATCGCCTCGCAGCGGGTAGGGCCGGGTGGCAGCTTCTCCATTCCCCAGGTTATCCAGACCGACGCGGCCATCAATCCGGGGAACTCCGGCGGGCCGCTGCTGAACCTGAGCGGTGAAGTGATTGGCGTTAACAGCGCCATCCTGTCTACGTCGGGGGTCAATTCCGGCGTTGGCTTTTCCATTCCGGTGAATGCCGTCCGTAACATCGCCCCCGCGCTCATCGCGGAAGGCGAGTACAACTACCCCTACATTGGCATCAGCATGTTTCCCCAGGCGTTTACCCTGCGCCAGTTGGAGGTACTGAACCTGCCACCCAACGGCGTGTTTGTGACGGGGGTGACCCAAGGCACCCCAGCCGCAGAGGCTGGCCTGATTGGCCATAATTTAGAGGTCTCATTTGTCGCTGATGGCGATTACATCATTGCCATTAACGACGAACCGGTACGTAGTTCTGATGAACTGTTGAGTTATCTTGTCTTCGAGACCACGGTTGGCGAAACGGTTGAGCTGACGGTGATTCGAGATGGAAAGGAGATTAAACTGCCGCTGACTTTGGGCAAACGGCCGTAATTCCCACCGTGCCCCAACTTCATCTGTCATCACGCTCTCACTGCACCTTTTTAACTGATTAGCACATTTACAGGAGGTCGTATGATTACCCAGGACCAATTCCAGGAACTGCTCTCTTTTGAACCTGCCGAGACAAAAGTGTTGAGCCTCTATCTCAGCACAGACACAAGTCTGGAACCCGCCGAGATGATCCGGCTCAAGGCCAAAAACTTGCTGCGCGACGTGAGCGGCTTTGAAAAAGATGTGCAGGCAATTGAAACGTACCTCAACCACAGTTTTGATTGGTCGGCCCAGGGACTGGTTGTCTTTAGCAGCCAGGGCGGTGACTTTTTCCGCGCCTACCCCACGGCCGTTTCTTTCCGCAACCGTATTCGTGTTACCGCCAAACCGTATCTTAAACCCCTCGGTCATTTGCTGGACCATTATGCCCACTACGGCGTCATTCTGGTCGACCGCGTTGGGGCGCGCTTCTTCGCTTACCATCTGGGAGCGCTGGAAGAGGTGGCCGGGGCCATGGGCGAAGAGGTCCACAAATTGAAGCAGGGGCGCGGCTCGTCGGCGGTGGGTCGTCGCGGCGGGATTGGCGGCGGCAGTCGTGAGGAAGAAGTGGCCCGGCGCAACCTGCGTGAAGCGGCCAGTGCGGCCGTTGCCTTCTTCAGCCACAAACCGATTCGCCGCCTCTTCT
>CAUJGI010000303.1 GCA_963169155.1 Chloroflexota bacterium | reverse complement strand
GGCCAAAATTTTGGAAGATGAAGCCAACTTCCTGCTGCCGCCAGAGGGTGAGCGCCTGGTCGTCCATGTCGTGCAGGGCACGGCCGTTTACCAAAATCGCGCCTTCCGTGGGCCGGTCCAGCCCGCCGATGCAGTTGAGCAGGGTCGTTTTGCCGCTGCCCGAGCGCCCTTTGAGCGCCACAAACTGGCCGGGGGCTACGGCCAGGTTCACCCCTTTCAGGGCCACCACCGGTTCGGCGGCAGATTGGTAGATACGTTTGACGTCCTGGACGTGAATGGCGAAGGTGTCGGCGCGTGGGTTGTTGCTCATGAGCGTTTGAACCACCTGTTGATCCGGCTGCGCCAGGTTTGGGTTGGGGGCTGTTCGTTTGTTGAGGATATGGTGGGCGGAACGGCCGTTCCTTCTTCCCCCACACGATTTTCCGCCACCGCGCGAATCAGCAGCCCTTCGTCGGTCAGCTCCATTGCCGCCCGCTGGCCGATACCCAGCGCTTCGCGGTACGCCTTGGGCACCTGCAAGCGCCCGGCCGAGTCCAGCACCACCAACTCCTCAAACACCGGGTGATTTTCCTCAGCACTATCTGGCTGATCGGTTGGGCCATTGGGGCGATGGTTGCGCCGCGTTTCACTGGCCGCTTTGCCGTCGCGAATGGCCATCACCCGGTCCACGTGGTGGGCAATGTTTGGATCGTGGCTGACGATGAGAATAGTCTGGCCCAGCTGGCTGTTCAGCTCGCGAAAGGCGTCGTAGATGGTTTGCGCGGTGGTGGTGTCCAGCTCGCCGGTTGGTTCATCGGCCAGCAGCAGGGCGGGGGCGTTGGCCAGGGCCACGGCGATGGCCACCCGCGCCTGCTCGCCGCCGGACAGTTCCGGCAGGTAATGGTGCTGCCGCTCGGCCAGCCCGACCATCTGCAGCAAATCCAGGGCGCGCTGCTTCATTTCCCGGGCGCTAAACCCGGCCAGCATCATGGGCAGCTCCACGTTTTCGCGGGCGTTGAGGTAAGGCACCAGGTTGCGCGCCCCTTGCTGCCAGACAAAACCCACCTGGGTGCGGCGGTAGCGGTCCAGCGCGGCGTTGGACATTTTGAGCAGGCTTTGCCCGTTGACGATGACCTGGCCAGCAGACGGCCGTACCAATCCCCCTAAAATGTTCATCAACGTCGATTTTCCGCTGCCGCTGACACCCACAATGCCCATCAACTCGCCGCGCTGCACCGTCAGGTCCAGCCCTTGCAGGGCCAGCACTTCCAGGTCGGCTATCTGGAAAATCTTCACCAGATTTTCGCATACAATCATCGGTTCATTACTCATTAGACAAAATCAGATTAAAGAATTGATCCGCAGATTGCCGCAGATTACGCAGATTTTTTGCCTCTAATCTGCGTAATCTGCGTAATCTGCGGATTGTTTTTTTAAACAGTTTCTCCCAGTTTGATCGCCTGGAAGATGCGCATGCGGCGCAGCAGGGTGGCCAGTACCGTGAGGGCCACGACAAACATCAAGCCAAACAACAGGTAAATTTCCAGGATGGCAGGCCAGGCGATTTCCACCAGGTAGGGCGGCACCAGGTCCACCGCCCGCACGCCAATTTGCAGCGCCGGGATAAACTGCTCGCTCACCAGCGTGCCCAGCGCCGTGCCCAACGTCAGCCCGCTGAGCACCAGGAAGGCCAGCTCAAAGGCGACGTAGACGGTCATGTGGCGCTGCGTCAGCCCCACGGCGCGCAAAATGCCCAGCGAAATGAAGCGCTGCCGCAGCGAAAAGAGGGCGTACATAAAAAAGCCCAGCACCGTCAGCAGGGCGGCGGCGATGAAACCCACAGACAGCAGGCCAAACACCCCCTGGCGGTCCGGGCGCTGCTGCTCGGCGGCGATGAGGGAGTACGGCTCACGCCAGCTCCAGTTGAACAGGGCGCGCTCGTCCAGGGCTTGCTTTAACAGCGTGGCATCAGGTTCACCGGTGGTTTGCAGCCACACCTCGTAGGGCAGCTGGCTGCCGATTTGGGCAAAGAGGTTTTCCAGGTTGCCCACAAACAGCGGGCCGTCTTCGGCTTCGTACCAGGTGGGGAAGTAGGTGAAGGTGCCCACAATCTGGCTGTCGAGGGTGACACGGCCGTCTGGCAATACCAGCGTCAGGCGGAACAAATCCCCCGTTCTCAACCCTTGCTGCCGGGCAAACTGCTCCGAAATGAGAATGCTGTTGGGGGCGGTCGCCAGCGCGTTCAGCAGCGAGCCCAGCCGGTACGGGGCAAAGTCCCAGCGCCAGTAGGCCACCTGGCCAAAATCGGCCCGGTCGATGCCCAAAAAGGTGCCGCCAAAACGCCGGTCGCCAATTTGCGCCTCGCCGTTAAAACGGCCGACCCGTGCTGCTGCTTCTACCCCCGGAAACTCGGTGTACTCGCTCAGCGGCAGGTAGATCGCCTGGCTGCGCTCGTTGGCGGTGTCGGCCGAAGGCACCACCGAGGTGCCGCCAAACTCCACGCCCGCGCCGCGTAAATTCACGTCAGCACCGGTGCGGTACAACGATTCGTCATACAGCTGGAAGTCAAGCGTTTGCGCCAGCGAGGCGGTAAACACGGCCAGGCTTACCGTCAGCACCAGGAGGATGAGCGGCATGGTGTAGAGGCGCGGCACGCGGGCCAGTTGACGACTGGCCATGAGCAGGCCGATGCTGTCCGTTTTGGCCAGCAGCCAGCTGAGGCCGCCCATCACCAGGGGCAGCAGCCGCAAAAAGAGCAGGGTCAGGGCAAAGATGACCAGGGTGGGCACCAGGAACAGCAGCGGATTTTGGAACGGCGTTTCGCTGGCCGCCTCGGTGATGGCCCCTTGCTGCTGCAAGAGATACGCGCCGTAGGCCGCGGGAATCAGCAGCAGCACATCGAGCCAGGCGCGCTGCCACCACGGCCGTTTTAAGGTACGCGCCTGTTCCTGTTTGTAGGTGATGATGGTGTCCCGCGATGCGGCAAAGGTGGGCAGCACCTGGGCCAGGATGGCCAGCAAGATGGCCACCAGGGCCGCCTGCCAGGCGTCGGCGGTGAGGGCGATGCGCAGTTGGGAAACGGCCGTAAAGTCCAAAAAGCTGCGCGATTTGCCAATGGGCTGGGTGAAGCCCAGGGCCAGGACCGCGCCCAGCAGCGTGGCCACGCTACCCAGCACCAGCCCCTCCACCAACGCAAAACCCACAATTTGCCACGGCGTGCCGCCCCGGCTGCGCAAAACGGCAATCTCGTTGCGGCGCTGGTTCACCCCCAGGCTGACAATCAGCCCGATGAAGGCCAGGGTGAGGCCGATGGTGGGCAGGTTAAACGCCGTCAGCAGGATGGTGAGCTGCTGCGCCGTCTGGCGGTAGCGCCCCAGCGCCTCAGCCGGGGAGAAGGCGGTGCTGATTTGCGGCAGCAGGTTCACCACCTGCCGCTCTACCCGCCCCGCCCGTGCCGCCAGGTTGTTGGCATTGGTGGTGTTGACGCTGCTGCCGTCCATCACCAGGTACCAGACGGCCCGGACGATTTCGTTGTCAAAAAACGGACTGATGCGCTCGACAAAGGTTGCATCGGGAACCAGGAGCAGGTCGTCAAAAATGGCGGGGGCAAAAAACCAGAAGTCGTCCTGGGGATTGACGGCCCGCCAGACGCCCGCGATGCGCACGGCCGTTTCCCGTGGATTATTTGTCTCTTCCTGAAAGTCGTAGGCAATCAGCAAATCCCCCACCTGCAGGCCAGACTGCACCGCCTGGGCCTCGCTGATCAGCACCTCAATGGTGCTGTCCACCGTTGGCGCGGCCGCTGCCGGGAAAACACCTTCGCTGATTTCGATCTGGTCGGCGATGCTGCTGGTGTTGGCAAAGTAAAAGATGCCCAGGGCGGCGTCGGCGTCTTCGTAATTGGTCTCATCAGCGGGGAAGAGGCGGAAGCGCCCCGTCTCCAGGTGGCGCACCAGCTGTTTTTGCGGCAGCCCCAGGTCGCGCGCGCCCTGGGTGGTGAGGTACTGGTCAATCGGCTGGATATCTTCCCATTGAACCGGCCCGGCCCAGGCGCCGACGTAGTCGTACATATAGGTAAAGGGCGGCTTGCTGGCCTGATCGGCCCCCGAGGTGAGCTCTTCTTCCAGGATGTGGAAGTAGACGGCGTCGGCGTACAGGGGCACGGTCATGATGAGGGCAACGGCCGTTACCAGCCCCAACAGCGTCGCCAGGGTCAGGCTGCGCTGGGCCC
>CAUJGI010000302.1 GCA_963169155.1 Chloroflexota bacterium | reverse complement strand
CTGCACCTTCCCTCTGATAACCTGCCCCCCGGGCTGCATGTCATCGTTTTCCGGTGAAAACGATGGAACCGATTGGCTGGCAACAAACAATTCAAAAAAAAGGCGAGTTAACCAGTCGCAATTTGCCTGTTGAGGCCGGGCAGGAGGTTGAAGTCTTGCTGCTAATTAGCACTTCCGATAACTCTAAAAGACCCCGACTAACGGCCAAACAGCTGCTAAATTCTGGTCTCATTGGCCTGTGGCAGGACCGTCAAGACATTAGCGACAGTGCCGCCTATGCTCGACAGCTGCGCGAAAAAGCCCAACAAAGATACAATGTGGACGGGATTGTAGATGATAGTTCTGGACAGTGTTGTCATGATTGTCTTGCTTCGCCGACATCAGCCAGCGGTAGCCTGGCTTAATTCGTTGGGCGAAGAAGAAATCATTTTGCCTGGGTTTGTGGTAATGGAACTGTTGCAAGGCTGTCGCAGCAAATTAGAGCAGGCTCAGGTGGAACAGGTTTTAACTGGATTTGAAACAGTCTGGCCGCTGCCAGAAACGTGTGAAGCAGCGCTTGAGGTTTTTGCCGACAGCCATTTGAGTCATGGTATTGGTATGTTAGACGCGTTAATTGGCCAAACGGCCGTTGCCCTTCACCTTCCCCTGTACACTTTTAACCGCAAACATTATGCGGCATTTCCTAATTTGACCACCGTAGCTCCCTACAACAAATAGCCCCTTTGCCAAATCTCATGGAATATCTGCCGGGTGGCCGCGAAAACAAGATTGCCCGCGTTGCCAATACGGTGCACCGGCCTGCTGGCCCCTGGACCAGGTCGGTGCACGCTCTGCTGCGTCACGTGCGGGCGGTGGGGTTTACGGCCGTTCCCGAACCGCTAGGCTTTGATGAGGCAGATAATGAAATCGTTACCTTTCTCGCCGGGGAGGTGTGCAACTATCCGCTCAGCGCCGCCGCCGCCAGCGAAGAAGCGCTGGTCTCGGCAGCCCAACTGCTGCGAGCGTACCACGAGGCAACCGTCTCGTTTCTTGCCCAAAACGTGGAGAACCACACCTGGCAGCTGCCCACCCAAACGCCCATCGAGGTCATCTGCCACGGCGATTTTGCGCCGTACAACGTGGTGCTGAACGGCCGTCAGGCCGTCGGCATCATCGATTTTGACACGGCGCATCCTGGCCCCCGCATTTGGGACCTGGCCTATGCGCTTTACCGCTGGGCGCCGTTCACTCATCCGCAAAACCCGGATGGCCTGGGCGATCTGGAGACGCAATCAGGCCGGGCGCGCCTCTTTTGCGACGCCTACGGCTTCCCCGCCGCGCAGCGGGACAAGCTGGTAGACATGATGATTTTGCGGCTGGAAACGCTGGTCAGATACATGCAGGCCGAAGCGCACAAGGGCAACGAAGCGTTCATTGCCAACCTGGCCGATGGCCATCATTTGCTGTACCTGGCGGATATAAAGTATTTGGGGGAGAAACGGCCGTTTATCCTGGCGGGTCGACAAAGCTAAATTAAAACGGCCGTTCCCCACCCCCTAACCGAATTCAGCAAGTAAATCCCCTCACACCGCGCCAAATCAGCAATCGTGATGACTTTTTCGCGCAGTGGCAGACCGCCTGGATTTTGCCAACCCGCCGGATTTTTCAGCAAATAGCTGCGGAAGGTGCCGCCCAGCAAACCCGACTCAATCGGCGGCGTCACCAGCTCGCCAGCCAGCAGCAGGGCGATGTTGGAGCTGCTGGCCTCCGTCAGCTCGCCGCGCTCGTTGTGCAGGATGACGTCGTCGCAATCGGGACGGGAGGCGCGGGCCGCGTCGTACAGGTCGCGGCGGGTGGTTTTGTGGTACAGCCAGACGGTTTGCGAATCGACGGCTTCTCTGGCCAGACCAACCCGCACCGGTTCAGGCCGGGCACCGACGCTCAGCGACACGGTTTGCAGGGTAAAACGGCCGTCCTGCCCCAGCAATAATCGCACTTTCATCGGCTCGGTGAGGGTTTGTGACAGGGCATCGAGTTCAGCGAGAACGGCCGTCTCCGACCACCCAATCCCAAAATACTCCGCCGAACTGCGCAGCCGGGCGATGTGTTCATCCAGCAAAAAGAGGCCGCCGTCGGGCTGCCACAACATCGTTTCGATTAGCTGGAAAGACGGCCGTTTCTCCGTCAGCACCCTGGATTTCACCCGGCACTCCTCAAACTCCTCCGCCGCCAGCGAATCCCAGACAATGCCGCTGCCCACGCCGTAAGTCGCCTGCCCGCGCTCGCGATCCACCAGCACGGTGCGGATGGCCACGTTAAACTGCGCCGTTCCATCGGGTGCCAGGAAACCAATCGAGCCGGTGTAGACGCCGCGCGGCTGCGGCTCCAATTCCTTGATGATCTGCATCGTGCGCACCTTGGGCGCGCCGGTGATGGAGGCGCAGGGGAACATATTGGCCACAATCTGGCTCAGCGCGGTGCGGGTTTGCGCCTCCACGGTAGAGGTCATTTGCAGCAGCGTCGGATAACGCTCGACTTCGAACAGCTTCGGCACGTGCACACTGCCCACCTCGGCCACCCGTCCCATGTCGTTGCGGATCATGTCCACAATCATCACGTTTTCGGCGCGGTTTTTCTCTGAGTGGGCCAGCCAGGCGGCGTTGGCGTTGTCTTGGGCTAAAGTGAGACCGCGCACGGCCGTTCCCTTCATCGGTTTCGAGGACAGACGGGACCCATCCAGGGTAAAAAACAGCTCCGGCGAGGCCGAGCAAATGGCAAACCGGCCGATGTCCAGGTACGCGGCATAACTGGCCCGCTGCGCCGCCACCAGCTGGGCAAAGTAGGCCAGCGGCTCCCCGGCAAAACTGGCGTGTTGGGGAAAGGTGTAGTTCACCTGGTACGTCTCCCCCGCCGCAATGTGTTCTTTTATTTGCCCAATGGCCGCATCATACCCGGCGCAATTGATGGCTGGCTGCCACTTACCTACGACGGACGATTGGCGATTGGAGATGAGCGACTCAATCTCCAAGTGCCAATCGCCAATCTGCTCAAATCCATCAAAC